>JBKJOR010000335.1:0-7078 GCA_046595575.1 Pyrinomonadaceae bacterium
ACATCGGTTGATGGGCGATTCTACAAACATTCCGCTCCTAACGGAGCTAAAATGCAGGCTGATGAGGCACTCCAAAATTACGGAAGCACCAACGCTGCCGCCCGTTTCTCGGCTTTCTGTTTTTCGGTCAGACGCTGATACTCGTAGATCGCGTTTTCCCACGTTCCGTACATCGCGTTCGGAAGGACGATGAATTTTCGACCCCACTCCTCTTTCACTCGATCGGTCTCAGCGAACCTGTCGGCGACGGACTTCCGCTCGAACGCGGAGGTAAAATCGTCCAGGTTGTCGCCGACGAGCATAACGACTCGATGCTTAGACCTAGCAATGGCACGCCGGTCATCTTTGCTGGACTCGGTGGCTCGCAGCAATACGTTATCTGTTGAAACATCCCCGAAGCCGACGCTCGTGAGGTTATCCATCGTCGCTTGCTTCTGCACTTCGTCGCGGTTCGAGACGTAGAAGATCTTCACTCCTTTAGATACTGCGTAATTTAAAAACTCGACGGAACCGGGTATCGCCTTGGCTTTCCGCATATCGCCCCAGGCATACCAATTCTTCAGATTGAAAGGAGCTCCGTTACTGATTCCGTAAGCCTGCGCAGGCGAATTGTCGAGTACGGTTTCGTCGATATCGACGACGATCGCCCGCGGCATTTTACGCTCCGCCTTTGGCAACTTCTTCGCATTCTTTTTGTCAAGATCGGAATCGAGACGTAGCCGCGCCAGATTGAATGCTTGATATGCGAGAGCCCGATACTCAGCCGCTTTTTGCATGTAGAGCACGGCCGCAGTTTGATAATCAAGGTCGGCCGCAGGCTGCGGAGCTGTCTGAGTAAAGCTCGAAAGCGTGATCGACAGAACGAGCCCAAGGCTCAGAAAATATTTTCTCGGTGTCATAAACTTTGGTTGGAGAGCTAGTTCGGATAGATTATAAATTATCCATGCCGGAAAAGCAGAAAGATAAAAAGGACGGGACCGTGGCCGAGGATCAAAAAGAGAGAGGCTATTACTACGATGATGCTCACGGCTATGAGGAGTATGAGCCGGAAGAGGAAGAGCAATGTGAGGAACCTGCGGTTGAACCAATTGAAGAAGCGGGGGCAAGCCGCCCTTCCGGACTTGCGAATGTGGCCAGGTTGAATAGCGCATCCATCGTTGAATTCAACGCGAGGTTTACACGGACAAGATCAAATCATTCGCAAGTCCGGAAGGGCGGCTTGCCCCCGCTCTTTAACTCTATCTATACCTCTCAGCAGCCTTCAGCTTAGCCTTTGCAGCCTCAACCTCACGGTCTTTCGGCGGTGCATTCGAAACCAAAGACCCGAGCAGTTCCTCCGCCGCTTTTGTGACCTGCTCGACCGCACGATTGAAGACCTCCTCGTTGACCTTCGAAGGTTTTGAAAATCCACTAAGCTTCCGAACGAACTGTACCGACGACGCAAGAATCTCATCCTCAGTCGCCGGTGGTTCGAAGTTGTGAAGTGTTTTGATATTTCTACACATTAATTTTCAATCACCGACAGGAAATTTCCGGCGGGATCTTTGAACCATGCGATGTTCGGTCCCTTGCCGCTATCCTTTCCAAGGAATATTCCTTTTTCGTCGGTCTGCATCTCTCCGTCGTATTGTTCGAAAGTGATTCCCTGATCTATTAACTCATCGACCGCATCCTCGATATCGTCTACCTGGAAATTCAGGACGGTGAATGTCGCCGGATCGTGATCGTCCTTTGGGTAAATGAAAACGGAACTGCCGTCGTCGAAACTGAGTTGCAGTCCACCTTCCTCGTTATCGGAGACTTCAACGCCAAGTGTTTTGCCGTAGAACTCCCTTGCTTCGCTGATATCGTCCACAGAAAAGCTGCTGAATGCGCCTGTGAAAAAAGATTCTTTTGTTTTCTTTCCAACTGCTTGTGCCATATTTAATTCTCCAAAGTGTTCGTAGTGTTTACAGAGTGGCGATGCAGATCAGGACACAAAGATCGATTTACGATTTCGTGTCTTACTAAATGCCCGTGTTTCCAGAGCCACCACCTGTCGCGCGCAACTACCGTTCCTGGGAGGCGCCTTAAGCTTCGGTACGATCCATATCGACGGTTATGCTACGCCATTTTCCCTGGCTGAATCGGATCACGCTCAGAACACAACGAGTCGCGTGACCGGCAAGTATAGCAAGCCAGACGTGGAGCGGTTCGAGCGTGCTGAACTGTTGAATCGAAAAACAAATTCCAAGTGGAACCGCGACCTGCGAAATGATCGAAATATACAGCGGACTCTTTGTGTCGCCCGTCCCTTGCAGACCGCCGGTGTACGTAAGAGCGACTGAAATAAACAATCCGGAGATGCTAAGCACTCGCAGAAGCTGTGTACCTATCTCGACGACTGCCGGTTCATCCATTCCGAAAATACCGAGAAGCTGCGCGGGAAAGAAGAACAGGATCAGACCTAAAAACGCCGAGCCTATAAGCCCATAGCGTGCGGCAATATGAACGGCTTTCTCGGCGCGGTCGGGTTGACCAGCACCAAGATTCTGGCCGGCGACCGACGCGGCGGCTCCCATCAATCCCATCGATGTCCAGGTGATCAGCGAGAAAAGTTGGACATACGACACGGCGTACGCTGCCTGCGCCGCCGCGCTTTGTGCGAGCGAACCGATAAATGCGAGAAGCAGAACTCCACCGACATTCATCGCGATGCCCTGTACACCGGCCGGCAAACCAAATTTAAACAGTTGCCGAATCACCTTCCAGTCAGGCGCATAGCTTCCGCGCGGGAATGAGACGACCCACTTGCCACTCCAAAGCTTGTAGAACGCATAGATCGCGATCATTCCCGACGCGAGGGCCGTACCCATCGCCGAGCCCATGGTTCCGAAAGCCGGGATCGGACCAAGACCGCGGATAAGAACGATGTTGAAGCCGAGGTTAAGGATCGTCATCACGATCCCAAGTATCATGGGCGTTCGGGCATCACCCGCCGATCTCAACGCTCCGCCAAGCATAAAGAAGATCAGCATCCCTCCGCTGAATGCGTACATGATCCGCAGGAATGGAAGGGCTTCGGCTTTTACTTCGGGTGTAGTATTTACAAGATCCAGAAGATAGGGTGCGGCAAAGTAACCGACCGGAGCGAGGATGCCAAATGAAATAAAGATCGCTGTCAGAAACGCCTGATATACGGTGCGATTTACCCTCTCCTCATCACCCGCACCCGCAAAACGAGCGACCATCACGCTCATGCCGATGAAGACGGACGAGATGAATACGATGACCACGATCCAAAGCTGGACGCTGACGCCGATCGCTGCGTTTCCGGTAAAGCCGACAAGGTTTCCAACAAGTGCATGGTCGATTATTCCTTGCAGCCCGCCGATCATATTCGTCAGCATCGTCGGCCAGGCGATCTTCCACACGGCCCGGCCCAGCGAACCGTCGACGATCGAACGGTCGTAGCGCGACTTTGGTTCGGGCGTAGGCACGTCCGATACCGCGTCTTCTACTTCGGCCATCGCGATCGCGGGTTGTACTGCTTCATCTGCCATTCGCATCGGGTCGTTTAATTTGCGCTCCACATTCCGACTAGGCAGGAACGTTTTTTAGATAAACCGCGTGATAAAGAAAATAGGAACCGGCTACGAGAAGCAGTGCGAAAACCGAGGGCAGCCAAAAGCTCGCGGGATCGCCCACCGAAAGATGCGAATAAAATGCACCGACGAGATCGAAAACAAGACCGGCGTACGCCCACTCTTTCAATCGGGTGAATCCGGGAATCAACACGGTGAGCACGCCAAGGATCTTGGCCACTCCGATGAAGGGCAAAAGATACACCGGATATCCGAGATGTTGAAACATCTCAACGGCTCCGGGATGAACGATGACATCCGGCACCGCAGATATCAGCAAGAATGCGGACATCAGTCCTGTGACTATCCAATAGGCGATACGCATATTTTTAGAGATCGACAAGAATCTTAAAGCCGCCGTATACCATACGCTTGTAATCGAACGGAGGTTTTTCTCCTTCCATCATTCCAGCCATAGCCGGATCGGCAAAAATCGCTTTCATTACCCTATTTCGATGTGCTTCGGATCGGAATTCGACAGCAGCGTATACAAGGGTTTCTCCTGCCTTGAGCTTTATCCGCTTGGGAAACGGCACGACGTCCTGCACGTTCAAGTCAGAGGCAACATACTCCCGATACTTCAACGCTCCGTGCTTGATAAAAAGCTTACCGGCCGCGGTCGCAAGCTTTTTGTACGCCGGAATGTTCTCCTCCGGTATAGGCAATAAATAAACGTCAGCGTATTTCGACATCTATCTCCTTAACTTCGGAGTGGGATCAGAGCTCGCAGCCGCGGGTCGCGAAGCCAAACACCGAGCCATATCAGGACGCCAATGATAATGTGCGGAAGAATGAAATAGTCTCCAATGCGCACGTGTGTCGCAATCGCACCGCCCATGTATCCGGTGACCAATATCGCACCCAGGACCGCCGTACGGGGTATCAAATAAAGAACGACTACGACGATTTCCAATGTGCCAAGTAAGTAAAGTTGATCCGCCCGCCAGCCGAGCGGTTCGAGGCTCTCCTCGATTCCCGTCGGCTGGATAAACTTCGCAGTTGCACTCGCTATGAGCATCAGAGCCGGCACAACGCCGATGATCCATCCGAGCCAGAACGCTTTCCTTGAAACTGGTGCCGCCTTACTGACTGACTCCATTATTTCCTTTCCTCCAATTTATCTAAACGAGAACTCGCGAATGTTGACAGGCGATTCAACGCCACAATCGGCGCGATTCGTCGAAGTTGCGGTTTATCACCAACCCACGATCGCTCGATGCGCACATCGAAGTATTTGTCGCTGACATTTTCTACTTCTACCGAGGTTCAGATTCAGCTAATCGTAGAACTATTCGAGGGCCGTCTGCAACGGCACAAGTCCGCGTCTTCGATTTTCGCGCAGATAAGCCCACGCCAGAGTAGAGCTCCCAGACCGACTGGAAACGGGACCCCATTCGCGCACTGATGCTGCAATAGTTATCTCTAGACTGACTGACCGCGTCCGGTGGGTACGGGGGTATCACAACGAACCGATCTCGCTGTAATACCCTCGTCAGTTTCTTCAATGTAGGATGGGTTGGCCGGACTATCCGGGGGATCTGTTATTTCTTGGGTCGCTCGTTGGCTTTCAAAACGCGCTTTCTAAGCCTGATGGATTTCGGCGTGACCTCGATCAATTCGTCGTCGGCAATGAATTCAAGAGCGCGCTCGAGCGACATTTCGCGAACGGGAACGAGGCGCATCGCTTCGTCGGCGGATGTCGTCCGCATGTTCGAGAGCTTCTTTTCCTTGACGGGATTAACGTCGAGGTCAACCGCCCGAGCATTCTCACCAACGATCATTCCTTCATACACTTTGACCTGGTGCTTTACGAAAAGCGTGCCGCGTTCCTGCAGGTTATAGAGTGCGTAAGTATTCGTTTCGCCCATTCGATCTGAGACTAGTGACCCGGTTGCCCGGCCCTTCATGTCGCCCTGCCATTTATCGAAGCGAAGGAAGAGCGTGTTGAGCAATCCTGTACCCTTTGTTTCGGTTAGGAACTCACCCCGGAAGCCGATCAACCCGCGCGACGGAACTTCGTATTCAAGTCGCACGCGGCCAGAACCGTTGTTGATCATCTTCGTCATTTGGCCCTTGCGACGGCCCAGAGCTTCGGTCACAACGCCGATGAATTCCTCCGGCACGTCGATGACCACCTGTTCTATCGGCTCGAGCGTTTCGCCTGTCTTCTCGTGCTTCTTAGTGATCACCTCAGGTTTCGCCACCTGCAGCTCGTAGCCTTCGCGGCGCATCATCTCGATCAAAATTGCGAGCTGTAGTTCGCCGCGGCCGGAGACCTTAAATTGTTCGGATGCTATCTCGTCCTGTGTTATACGCAATGCGACGTTGCCGAGCAATTCGCGGTCAAGGCGATCTTTGATCTGTCGCGACGTGACGAACTTTCCGTCGATTCCAGAAAACGGCGAATTGTTCACGCTGAAGATCATCGAGATGGTCGGTTCGTCCACGGCGATCACCGGCAATGGCCGCGGATTCTCCACGAGCGTTATCGTCTCGCCGATGTTGATGTCATCGAATCCGGCAAGCGCGACGATCTCACCAACGCCGGCTTTTTCAACCGATGTTCGATCGAGGCCTTCGAAAACGAAAAGCTCCTTCACACGAGTCTTCAGCGTCGAGCCGTCGATCTTCGCGACGATAACTTCCTGGTTCTTCGAGATCTCGCCGGAGAAAATTCGACCGATGGCTAGACGCCCGACGAATGGATTGTAGTCGATATTCGCAACAAGCAACTGCAGCGAATCTGTCCGGAACGCGTGAGGTGCCGGGATCGTTTCGATTACTTGCTCGAACAAAGGCTTGAGACTATTCGATTCGTCTGCAAGTTCTTTTTTCGCGATGCCGTCACGTGAGATCGAATAAAGGATCGGGAACTCGATCTGTTGATCATTAGCACCGAGGTCGATAAAAAGGTCGTAGATCTCGTTTACAACTTCCTCGGGACGAGCATCTTGGCGGTCGATCTTATTGACGAGTGCGATTGCCGGCAGTTTTAATTCAAGCGCCTTACGCAGCACGAACCGAGTCTGCGGCAGACAACCCTCGGCGGCGTCAACAAGGAGCACGATACCATCGACCATTTTTAGGACCCGCTCGACCTCACCGCCGAAATCGGCGTGGCCCGGCGTATCGACGATATTGATTTTGTAGTCGCCATACTGGACCGACGTGTTCTTCGCCATGATCGTAATACCGCGCTCACGTTCGAGGTCCATCGAGTCCATAACGCGGTCTACGACCGCTTCGTTGTCGCGATACGTACCCGACTGCTGGAGCATGGCGTCGACAAGGGTTGTCTTCCCGTGATCGACGTGGGCGATGATGGCGATGTTTCGAATCTTATCTGTACTGATCATAGTTGTGATTTCGTCCTGAAAAACAATCGAATATCATGACGGATTGGCTAGCTAAAGGCAAACAAACAAAAAAGGCCAGACTTGAAGCCTGGCCTAAAC
>JBKJOR010000336.1:0-4855 GCA_046595575.1 Pyrinomonadaceae bacterium
GACCGCACAGCTCGCTGTGCGGTCTGACCCCGAATGAGGTGCTCGAAAGGCACCGCGAGACTGACGTCCCCCCTAAAAACAGTACCGATCTAAAATAGAGAAATCCGGGCGATTATGGAAAGATGAGGATACATAATTGCCATGAAGAGATCGAAGTTTACGGAGCAGCAGATCATGTTTGCGTTGAAGCAGGCAGAGACAGGCGTTTCGGTAGCAGAGGTGTGCCGGAAGCTGGGGATCAGCGAGGCGACATTTTACAACTGGAAGAAGAAGTACGATGGGCTCGGAACAGCGGAGTTGAGGCGGCTTCGGCAGCTCGAGGAAGAGAATTTTCGATTGAAGCAGATCGTCGCGGATCTCACGTTGGACAAGCAGATGCTTCAGGACGTGTTAAAAAAAAAGCTCTGAGGGCCGGCCAGCGAAGAAAGTTAGTAAGTGGGTTGGTGGATGGTTACCGGGTCTCGGTAAGCAAAGCGTGTTCGGTGATGATGATCTCGCGGGCGGTATTTCATTACGTCGAGCACAAGAGTCGAGATGATCGGGCGGTGAGGCAGCGGATCCGGGAGATCGCTGAGACCCGGGTGCGGTATGGATTCTGGCGTATCCAAATACTGCTGAGACGCGAAGGCTGGACGGATAATCACAAGCGGACGTACCGTATTTACAAGGAAGAAGGGTTGAACTTGAGGAGCAAAAGACCGAGGCGATCGAAGGCCGGGGCACACCGCATGGAGCGGCCTGTGGCGTCGGGACCGCACGAGTGCTGGAGCATGGATTTTGTGGCGGATCAGCTGTTCGACGGGCGAAGATTCAGGGCCTTAACTTTAGTCGATAATTATAGTCGGGAGTGTTTGGAAATAGAGGTCGGACAGTCGCTGAAGGGCTTCGACGTGGTCGATGTGATGGAGCGGATCAGGCAATCGAGAGGAGTGGTGCCGAAGCGGATACAAGTGGATAATGGAAGCGAGTTCATCTCGAAAGCGCTCGACCGATGGGCTTACGATAATGATGTGGTGCTGGATTTTTCGCGGCCCGGAAAGCCAACGGATAACGCGTTCATCGAGTCGTTCAACGGCAGCTTCCGAGACGAATGTTTGAATGTGAATTGGTTCATGTCATTGGACGACGCGACGGAAAAGATCCAGGCGTTCAAGGACGATTACAACGGCTTCAGACCGCACAGCTCGCTGTGCGGTCTGACCCCGAATGAGGTGCTCGAAAGGCACCGCGAGACCCGGAATTTTCTACTTTAGCCTGGCGCTGTTTTGGGGAGGGCTCACTTGAACGCCTGAATCTCTTCACGGAGCCAAACTTCAGTTTGCCCACGAAATGGCCGACGGTAAAATCCGGCTCTCGATCGGACTTGGTAGGTCAGCCCTAAAACCCGCCTAGTACTGAGCTTCATTTCACAAATTGCTAGCAGCGTGACGCTTTCATATTCCCGCTAAACACGCTATATTCTCACTTTCACTTTCCACGAGAAATGACAGACTGCGATAGTAAATTCCATGTTCCTGACGCGCTTTTCACCGAAAAACCTTGCGCGAACAATTGGCCGCGTTCCTTCGCGGATCCGTCGAAGTCTCGCTGAATACCGCTTCTACGCCTACCTCGCCATTCTCGGCCCCGGAATCATAGCTGCAAATGCAGGTAACGATGCTAGCGGAATCGCCACGTATTCAACTGTCGGCGCCGGATTCGGCTACACGATGCTCTGGGCGTTCATCCCGATGGTCATCTCGTTGATCATCGTCCAGGAGATGTGCGTCCGGATGGGCGTCGTCACCGGACAGGGGCTGGCAGATCTGATCCGCGAACAGTTCGGCGTGAGATGGACTGCGATCATCATGCTCGCGCTGCTGGTCGCAAACACCGGCGTCATCATCTCGGAGTTTGTCGGCATCGCGCAGGCGTCGGAGCTGCTCGGTGTGACGCGGTATGTTTCCATCCCGCTCGCCGCGGGACTGATCTGGTGGCTAGTCGTGAAGGGTTCGCAGAAGAGAGTCGAACGAGTCTTTCTTTTGATGTCGCTCGTTTTTTTCACATACGTCATCTCGGCCTTTTTGTCGGAGCCGGTCTGGCCCGAGGTTGCGAAGGGTTTTATCGAGCCGACGTTCAATGCCGATACCGTTTATCTTTTTACGATCATGGCTCTGATCGGAACCACCATCACGCCGTTCATGCAGGTTTACGTACAGTCGTCCGTCGTCGAAAAGCGGATGGACAAGGATGACCTTCCCGTTGTTCGGGCGGATGTCATCGTCGGCACCATCTTCGCCTGCGTCATCGCCGCGTTCATCGTCATCTCGACATCGGCTACCTTGCATGTCAACGGCGTGACGACGATCGATTCCGCCGCCACCGCCGCCGAATCGCTCGTCCCTATCGCCGGGGTCTACGCAAAGTATCTTTTCGCCATCGGACTGTTCGGCGCCGCGATGCTTGCGATGGGTGTGCTTCCTCTCGCGACCGCCTATTCGATCAGCGAGGCACTCGGATTCGAAAAAGGATTGTCGCGTTCGTTTCGCGAGGCACCGATCTTCCTCGGCATCTTTACAACGCTGATCCTGGTCGGAGCGATCGTCGCTATGATCCCGGGAATCCCGCAGATCCGCCTGCTGCTTTTTACGCAGACGATGAACGGTATGCTGCTCCCGGTAATCCTCGTCGCTGTATTATCGCTCGCGAACAATCGCGAGATCATGGGCGAATATCGAAATCCAATGTGGCTGAACATCGCTGCCGGAACGACGACCGCCGTCATCTCGATCCTGTCACTTTTGTTGATTGGAAAAACGATTGCTGATATGTTTTAGCTGCTTCACTTGCCCTTATGACTGGCTCTGAATTCAGGAGAAAAGCGATCGTTTTTGTGATTTTCGCCGGGATCATCGTAATGGTCCTGCTCCTCCTGCCATTCGCTGAGGCCCAGTTTCAGGCATATCTTCTGAATCAGTTCGGTATCATCATCACACCGGAAGGACATTCCGTTCCGGCGTCCGGAGAACAACGACCCGGGATGATGATCGAAACATCGATCTCGCTCGGGATCAACTTTCTGCGTATCGTCAAGATCTTGCTCTGGATGGCATTGACCATCTCGGTGATCAGATTTTTTGGTTACATCGTCGTATCGACGATACGAGGAGCACAGTCCGAAGTTGGCACTCTCGTAAAGACCGTTCTTTCGATCATCCTCTACATCGTCGCGTTCTTCATAATTTTCCAAACACAGTATCCCGAGGTGCCGCTCGCTCCGCTTTTCACGGGTTCGACGATCCTCGGTATCGTCGTCGGTCTTGCGCTGCAGGATACACTCGGGAATCTTTTTGCCGGCATCGCCTTGCAAGCCGATCAGCCGTTTCAGGTCGGTGACGTCGTGGCAATGGCCAATAAGCAAACCGGTGTCGTCGAAAGTGTGTCGTGGCGCGGCATCAAGATCAGAACTTTCTTAAACAAGGTGCTCGTAATGAGCAATAGCGTAATGGGAAAGGAAATGATCGAAGTCGCTCCGCGCGACAACCTGAATGCACGCGTAGTGTTTTTTAATACGGTCTACTCCGATTCTCCGGCGAAGACCATTCAGGTCGTCCGGGATGCTGTCCGGCAGGTTGAGAACGTGTCGAATAAGATTCGGCCCGTGGTGCGGATCAGAAACCTTGGCGACAATGGGATCGACTGGGAGGTAAAATATTGGGCCGACGACTATTCAAAATACAACGACACAGACGCCCTTATCCGGCAGAGGATCTGGTATACCTTCACTCGCGAAGACATTCAGTTCGCTTATCCAACGCGGACGGTCCATGTCGTCGAGAAGGAGAGCGAGAAGACCTTCGTCGAATACGTGAACTCGGTATCGGAACGCCTGCAGGAAGTGCCGCTATTCACTCCACTCGCTGAGGACGAGATCGCGAAGCTTGCGACCGCATCGACCACTCGTGTCTACGCTCCTGGCGAAGCGATCGTCCGTCGTGGTCAGGAAGGTAACTCGATGTTTGTCATCGTGCGGGGATCGGTAAAGGTGCAGATACCTGAGAACGAACATCAGAAGACGATCAACACGCTCACGTCGAATGACTTTTTTGGCGAAATGGGTCTCCTGACTGGCCAGCCGCGAACCGCGACCGTGATCGCCGAAGAAGAGACCGAGGTCATACAGATCAAGAAGACTGCGCTCAAGCCGCTATTTGCGGTAAATCCGGCGCTGATGAAAGCCATCTGCGACATCATCGAGGAACGACGTGCTTTGCTGATACAAACTGACGTCGAACAAGTCGACGCAACACAATCAGATGAAGGTGTGCTCTCGTCGCTGCGCAAATTTTTCGGATTTCGTTGAGGTAATCGGATAGCGGGGTAGTGGGTGATTTAGAGAGGCCTTCTTTAAATTGCCTACCGTTTTAGCGGGAGATCAGCTTGACCCCGCAAACGGCTTTAGCCGAAGACATACCTTAATATTCGGATCGGCATTGAGCTTACCCGTCCGAATGTATATCTCGATCTCTCGAAGAATTTGGCTGAAGCCGGGCGAGTCTTGCGCTAGTCCTCCACCTAAAGGTAAAGGCAATTTAAGAGGCTCGTTTTTGGAGGTTCTATAACTACCCTCCAACGCTTGTGCTCTATCAAACGTTCTTGTCGTAGATATCGTGAAGAACCTCGGAGATCGATTTTCGATCCGCGTATTGATCATCCTGACTAACTTGCCTCTTCACCTGGCCGGTCGTACCGGTGCGTGATTTGACCAATCGCATCTCGGCTCGCCGCTCTGCCTCGTCACTACCATTGCCGGTGTGAAATGCGGTGACCGAATTCGGGTTGCCACCAGCTGCACTCGATGAGTGCGTAGGTAATT
>JBKJOR010000058.1:0-21748 GCA_046595575.1 Pyrinomonadaceae bacterium
CACCCCTCCTAAACAAGGAGGGGTGGCAGCCGCTTCGGCTGACGGGGTGGTAGTTAAATAAGAATCTGATTCTTCTGAACTACCACCCCGCCTCCGCAAAGCCTCCGGCACCCCTCCTAAACAAGGAGGGGAGTTCGAGTAAAAATCAGATTCCCCGAAGACTTTCACCCCGCCCCCGCAAAGCCTTCGGCACCCTCCTAAACAGCGAGGGGAGTTTTGAGCAGCGGTTGCCTGACTTCAGAAGCGGCCATTTAACGTTTTCTCGCGGAATCGGGTATCCTAATTCTTTGATTTTGAACTATCCGGAGACCATATGAGCGTAGAGATCGTGATGCCGCAGATGGGCGAGTCGATAACCGAAGGAACGGTTTCGAAGTGGTTGAAGAGTGTCGGCGACAAGATAGAGAAGGATGAGCCGATCCTCGAGATATCGACGGACAAAGTGGACGCAGAAGTTCCGAGTCCCGCTGCAGGCACGCTGCTCGAGATACGTCATCAGGAAGGTGAGACCGTCGAAGTCGGGACCGCGCTCGCGGTGATCGGAGCGGAAGGCGAGGCCGGTGCGGCGGGCCCCAAGGGGGAGTCCCAAGTCCCAAGTCCCACGGCCGAAACGGAGTCTCAGGTCTCAAGTCCCGAGTCCCAAGAGAAAGCTCCAACGCCGGACGTTCAAGATGCGGTTGCAGCGACAATTTCGGCCGACCCGCCGCCCGAAAATCCCAAATCCCAAATCCAAAATCCAAAATCCGTGGAAATCGTTATGCCGCAGATGGGCGAGTCGATAACCGAGGGTACGGTTTCGAAATGGCTCAAGGCAGTCGGCGATACGATCGAGAAAGACGAGCCCCTGCTGGAGATCTCTACTGACAAAGTGGATGCGGAAGTTCCCTCTCCGGCCGCCGGGAAGTTGCTTGAGATCAAAGTCAATGAGGGCGAGACCGTCGAAGTCGGCGCCGTGCTCGCACTAGTCGGCGACTCGGCTGGAAATCCCACGTCCCAGGTCCCAAGTCTCAAGCTGGAAGCTCCAGCGGAAGCGAAGGCTGCAGCTGCGACCGCGAGTCCGCAATCCGCACTCCGCACTCCGCAATCGGAGATTCCTTCACTCCGCACTCCGCATTCCGGAAACGGCGACGCCTCGGTCGAAGATCTGCGTCGTACCAAATCAAGTCCGCTGGTTCGAAACATCGCTAAAGAGCATGGCATCGACATCACACGAATTGACGGCTCCGGAATCAGCGGTCGTGTGACCAAGCAAGACATAATGTCCTTTATCGAAACGGGTGCGGCGCTGCGTCCGCAGGATCTGCTTCGCAAGGACGCTCCGATCGCTCCGTCGATATCCGCTCCGAAGGCGAGCGTTGAATACAAACCCGCAGCGGTGACGGCGTCGGCCGAGGATCGGGTCGAGAAGATGTCGGTGATGCGGAAGAAGATCGCGGAGCACATGACGTTCTCGAAACAGACGTCTGCACATGTCACCAGCGTCTACGAGATCGATATGACCAACGTCGCGAAATTCCGCGACAAGAACAAGGGTGAGTTCAAGTCGCGGTACGGAACGAAGCTCACGTTCATGCCGTTCATTTTCCAGGCGGTCACCACTGCGATCCGTAAGCATCCGGTCGTCAATGCTCAGGTCCACGGCGAGAACATCGTCTACAAAGGCGAGATCAATCTCGGTATGGCGGTCGCCCTCGACGGGGGTCTGATCGTTCCCGTGATCAAGAAAGCCGACACGCTTTCGCTGTCAGGTCTTGCTCTCGCGGCAAATGATCTTGCCGACCGCGCTCGCATGAAGAAGTTGAGCCCCGACGAAGTTGGCGGGGGTACGTTCACCATCACCAACCCCGGGGTTTTCGGCGGCCTATTCGGCACGCCGATCATTAATCAACCCCAGGTCGCGATCCTTTGTGTCGGCACGATTGAAAAGCGCCCGAAGGTTTTCACCTCACCCGAAGGTGATGACTATATCGCCATTCGTCACATGGCCTATTTTGCTCTGACGTACGATCACCGGATCGTCGATGGGGCGGAGGCAGAAAGGTTTCTGTCTCAAATGAAGGATTTCCTGGAGAATGCAACCTTCGCATTGTAGCTTGGAGCGAGAAAAAATCTATTGGCAACTAACCATCGTTCGTGTATCCTGCCGTAGTAGCTTGCATCAAAACAGAACACGTGTCCGAACTCTTCCCAAAAGTGTACAGAATAAAGACATCACGGTAACGACCGAAAGAAAGCATCAAATCCCCACACTATGTACCGGTTCCTTTGCTGATATACGTTTACCGCGTTGACGGGTAGCTGGCATAGGAGTTGTTGGCAAAGCGGGTACAAGCCGTTTTCGGACACTCGGAATATTCCATTGCTATCTAATCGTTACGGTCCGAAACATTTCTTTCTCCCACGAAAGACGAACAGTGGCTGCCCTTCAAAATATTAAGCAGTTTACTTTTTTTCAAGGAGTTAAAATTTTATGTTCAAGAAAATTACTGGTTTGTTTTTGGCAATCCTTCTAGGCGCCTCTGCCGTACTTGCACAGGGCGACGCTCAGATTCGCTCGCTGACGAGTGGTCAGAAATACAAGATCAAGGGCGCGGTCGTATCGAAAGATGACGATAATTCATTCATCGTTCGCGATACGACGGGTGTCGACACTCGCGTCGTCGTTTCACCGCAAGCCAGCATCAAGACAAATGGCGGCTTCTTCGGTGGCGGTGACCGTTTTGCCAGCAACCAGATCGTTCGCGGACTCTATCTCGAAGTAGAGGGACGTGGCGACGGTGCGGGCAGTTTGGCAGCGAGCAAGGTTCGCTTCGACAAAGACGACTACCGTGTCGCTCAGTCGATCGATTCGCGGGTTGGCCCAGCTGAAGCTCGACTGACAGCTGCTGAAGAAAATGCCCAACGTGTTTCCGGGCAGATCGATGAGCTGATGGCGATCTCGAATGCCGCCCGCGGCGGTGCAAGAGCAGCCCAGGAGACTGCGGATGCAGCAGTCGAAGGCGTGAACGCTACCAACTCGCGTATCACAGCGATGGACGACTATGTTGTTCAATCGACGGCGACTGTTAACTTCAAAGTGAACAGTGCAATTCTTTCGTCGGATGCAAAAGCTCAGCTCGACGAGGTCGCAACAGCAGCCGCGACGATGAAGGGTTATGTAATCGAAATTACCGGATTTGCTTCCGCGGAAGGCGGAACGGCAAAGAACAAGGCCCTTAGCCAGCGTCGAGCACAGGCCGTGATCAACTACCTGGTCGAGAATCACAACGTGCCGCTTCGCCGTATCGGTCAATCATATGGTTTCGGCGAGTTGCAGGCAGTTGCCGACAACACGACCCGCGAGGGACGTGAGCAGAATCGACGCGTCGAAGTCAAATTGCTTGTGAGCCGCGGCCTCAACCAGAACGTTGAGGTTCGTCCGGTCGCGACAGACGACAACGAATAAGGTTCTCCTAAAGCGAGGGCAGACAGGCGAAAGAGGTGAAAACCTTTTTGGCTTTTCTGCCCTCTAATTTTTTAGGCACTCGTAGTTCGGACGTGCTGATCAAATTATGAAAATCTTCACCCTCCACGTCGCAGTCCTTTTTTCACTTCTAATCATTTCATCTGTCGGAGCCCAGACGCCTACACCAACGTCGACCCCGCGTATCGGTGAAGAAGATCAAGTCATAAAGGTCGATTCGCGTTTGGTTGTCGTGCCTGTTTCCGTGACGAACGCCGCGGGAGATCCGGTTACGGGGCTGAAAGCCACGGACTTTCGGATCGCGGAGGAAGGAAGCGCACAAACTATCGACAGCGTCGGTAACGCCGAGACCGTGCCGCTCGAGATCGCGTTACTGATTGATGTTTCCGGAAGTGTAAACCCACTATTTGAGTTTGAAAAGAAAGCTGCGGCACAGTTTCTTCAAACTGTCATGAAGCCGGAGGATCACGCTACGATCTTCGTGGTCGGAGACAAGCCGACGCCAGTATTGCAACGCGAGAATGCTTTGGTAGCCGGGGAACGTCTTCGGGCTCTGACAACTTCTGGTAAGGCGACGGCATTCTACGATACCGTCACGGCGGCGGCGAAGTACCTCCGCCAGAACGCACCGGTCAGAAGCCTCAGGGTGATAATAGCGATCACCGACGGCGAGGATAACTATAGCGAAATGGTTCGCAACGCAGAGTCCGCGACATGGAGCAAGGTCGACGTCAACACACTCACGACCAAGACGTTGAATCAGAATGCGTCGCAGACCGATGTTGCTCACGGTAAGGCGCAGACAAAGGTCTCGCGTGAGCTGCAGGATGCGGACACGGTGTTCTATGTGATCAATCCGGCCGGACTGTCGATAAAACTTAACAAGATCAGCATGCGTGCGCAGACCGGGATGGAAAAGTTCGCTAATGAAACAGGCGGCACTTTCTTTCTTCCGGCGTTTCAGCCGACTACGACAAAAAGTGAGCTTCAGAATGCAAGCAATATGAAAAAGAACGAAGCTGTACTCGATCGTATATTCAGACAGCTCGCGAGTGACCTGCGTGCACAGTATCTGGTCCAGTATTACTCCGAAGCTGATTTCCCGACGAACAAGTTTGTGAAACTAGCAGTGGGTCTGCAGAATCAACCGAACCATCGGGTCCGAGCTCGTCAGGGTTATTACGTGAAGAACCAGTAGTTTATCTGACAATGATTGTAGGTAAGAGGCTGTCCGAAAAGGCAGCCTCTTTTTCTGGCGTATTAGTGGCGATGGTTCCCGTGGTAGAGAGGAGTAATCGCGTAGCGATGCGCGAACTTAGCCGTGGGCCTTCGCCCGCGGTCGAAGAGTAGCGGTCCCCGCGTCGCGTAGCGACGCCCTTCGTAAACCTCTGAACCGTGGGCTAACGGCCCACGGCTAAAATTCGATAGGTCGCTGACGCGACCCACGATTGTCGCCTGCAAAGCTAGGGTTTCTCCATTGGAATGATCCTTAAACCGCAGGACGTCTTTTAGAACTCACCTTCGATATCTGGTCCGGTACCGCCATTTCTCCCATCACCACACTCGGCCGCGGACTGGGTGTCGGCGACGGCAGTGCGATCGCACCCATAAGAGCCCCACGGTGCGGCTTTCTGCTAAACGATGAAACAACAAACATCGCTCCGAACAGACTCACAATCAACGAGAATGCCGCAGCGGCGAAGATCGACACTTTCTGTTTTACCTTCGCCCAGCCGACCGGACAGTCTTGCGTCAATATCGTTCCGTCGGCCCGCTGAACATAGCGAACGCACAGACGCCCCTCGGAAAGCCGAAGCAGGTTCTCCGCGTCGTAACGCGTCATCCCCGACAGGTTATAGACGTTCAGCTTGCATTCGCCGCAATGGCGCTTACGCTCGTCACCCTGCATCGCACTCCAGTTCGCCGAGCACGGACTGGCAATTTTGAGGTTATCCAACGGGCTATCGAATCCAGACATAAAAACTCCCTTCATTCCAATTTCAGCATCGTGCTGTTGGTGAATTGAACGGAGCCGAAACGACTTCTTGCAGAGAGTCACTCTATCTCAAACTTTGCGACGATGACGTACCGGAGCCGAATCTGGGAAAACGATAACGTATCCTCTCCCATATCACCGCCCATCACTCCCCGGCTAACGTTGGAATTGGAATTGGTATTGGATAATGCGTATCGCGGTGTCTCGTCGGGCTCCTCTTTGATAGCGACCGGTTTTCCGAGGCGCTGACCGATGGACACGAGCAAGTAATCGGCCTTATCTCTCGCAGCCTTCATTGCATCCATTTTCGTCTCGCGCCTGAGCTTCGTTATCTCCGAGTGTTCGGTATCGATCAGATCCAAGTTGTCGAGATTCAGTCGATCGGACATCTCCTGCATACGGGCGATCTTGTTAAGATCGCGGAGCTTCAAGCGATAATCCTTCGTACCCAAGACATCCCTCACCTTCTTCTGACGAAAATATGTTGAAGAGACATCGTAGATTGACAAGTCTTTCACCACATCAACGCCGAGCGCCGACAGCTCGCCTCGCAGCGCCGCTTCCTGCTGCTCGATCGTGATCTTCTGCTTGTTCTCGATCCGTTCGCGAAGCGTGATCTTGAACGTAAACTCGTCCGGCGTGATCCAACGTTCCGCAGAACCGGATACTTCGATCGTACGACGTTCGGGCTGCGTCTGAGCGGAAAAGCTCAACGCAAAAGCGCACACGACTGAGATGGCAGCAACAATAATCTTCATAGAATTCCTCCGGAGTTTTTGGCTGTGTCGACCTGATTAGGTGCGACGGAAAGTTAATTAGATGCTCGGCGGTACTTGTGTGTGATCGGGCGGCGGCGGCCGACGCCGATGGCGTTCTTTGAGATGATGATTGACGGCGGAAGCTGCTGGCGCTTGAACTCGTTAGCCGGGTTCTCAACCTTGTTCAGAACCGCGTAGACGAGATCGGCGTCATTGCCTTCCGCGATTATTTCGGCCGGCGCGGATTTGCGTTCGAAGTACGACTCGAGGATCGGGTCCATCAGCTCGTAAGGCGGCAGGCTGTCCTGATCGAACTGGTTCGGTGCAAGCTCGGCCGAAGGTTTTTTGTCGATGATCTTTAGCGGGATGATCTCGCGTCCGGCCGATTCATTTATCTGCCGCGCGATCTGCCAGACCTCCGTTTTCAGAACGTCACCCAGCACTGCGAGACCACCGTTCGTGTCACCATAGAGTGTGCAATACCCGACAGCTAGCTCAGACTTGTTTCCTGTGGAAAGCAACAACCGCCCTTCGGCATTCGAGATCGCCATCAGGATCACACCCCGCAGTCGCGATTGAATATTCTCCGCCGCAAGGCTCTCGCCGCCCTTGGTCGGTTTATTGAGCCTCATCTGTTTGAGCAGAATCTCAAAAGTATCGGATATCGGTTCGATCCGGCTTTCGCACCCGAGATTTCGTATCAGCTCCTCTGAATCCTTGATGCTTCCCTCGGACGAGAAAGGTGAAGGCATCATCACGCACAAGAGATTCTCGGGACCGATAGCCTCGGCTGCGAGAGCGGCGACCAACGTCGAGTCGATACCGCCAGACAGCCCGAGTACAGCCTTCTTAAATCCGTTCTTCCTGGAGTAATCGCGGATCCCGAGCACGAGCGCCTGACGTATCGCTTCGCATTCCCCGCCGCTTATCCCGCGTGCGTCCGGTTTACCGACATCTAGTTCGACCGTCTCAACAAATTCTTCGAACGCCGCGGCCTGCAGAATTATGTCGCCCTGCTGATCCGCGACGAGGCTCGCACCGTCGAACACGATACCGTCGTTACCGCCGATGAGATTTACAAAAACGATCGGCACATTTTGCGCCTTCGCTCGATGCGCAACCATGTCGCATCGCAGCTTGATCTTGCCTTTGTTGTAAGGCGAAGCGTTGATCGAAACTACCAGATCAGCTCCCATCGCGATCACTTCGTCCGCCGGATCCTGTTCATACAGACGGTCCTTCCAGAACGTCTTGTCGTTCCAGAAATCTTCGCAAACAACGACGCCGAGCTTTACCCCATTGATCTCGAATAACCGCCTGGTCTCACTCGGCTCAAAATATCGCGGGTCGTCGAAAACGTCATATTCGGGAAGCAGCGTTTTGTCGGCAAAGCCTACAAGCTCACCGTCGTGAACAACAGCGGCGCAGTTGTAAAGCCTCCTGCCGTCGTTGTCTTCATTTGGCCGGATCGTTCCGATGATCGCGGTGATGCCGCGCGTTGAGGGAATGATCTCTCTTAACGGATCGAGGGAATGCTCAATTATGTCGGGATCCTGAAACCAGTCCTGTGAAGTGTAGCCGTGCGTGACGAGCTCGGGAAAGACAATGAGATCGGATCTATCAGCCTTGGCTTTCTCGATAGCAGAAACTATGCGGTTGATGTTGCCTGTGAGATCTCCGTTCGTCGAATTGATCTGCCCGATCGTTACCTTCATCTGACTTAAATCTTAGAGAACAAGACTTGGGCAATCAACCTGGACGGAGAAAAGAAAGAATGTCGGGGTATCAGGCGGTGTGCTCGGGGTCCGAGCGTTTCTTTATCATCGTAAGACGATTGCCGCGCTCGTTGTACTTCACCTCGTCCATTATGTTGTAAATAAAAAGGACGCCACGGCCGGACGTCTTGAAAAGATTTTCGGGATCCAACGGATCCGGAATGCTGTTCACATCGAACCCTTCGCCTTCGTCTTCGATGGTGAACCGCGCTTCGGCTCTTGAGACCTCGGCGATAATCCGAACAAGCTTTGTCGCGTCGAACTTATTCCCGTGTTTGACAGCGTTCACAAACGCTTCGTCGAGAGCGACGAACAGGTTCGATTGCTCAGACTTCACCACGCCGAGCTTCTCGACACGTTTCATCAGGTACTCGAGGATGATGTGCATTAACGACAGAGCGCTCGGAACCTCAAACTCGATATGCTCGTGAAGCTCCTGCACCGACGCATACTTATCGACATGGCGCGTTTTATAGTCGAGTATGGTCGCAAATATATCCTTTAACTCCGACTCCTCGAATTCGCAGCGAGCAAGATTCGCAGCCGAAACCTTAAATGCTTTGATGTGTTCCTGGCTGCTCGGGCCAGGACCGCTGCCATTCATCGTATGGACGCGGGGAGACTGGATATCAAGATCGGTGATCACAAGATCAAACTGTTCGAAATTGTCGATATCCAAAGCACCGGCTCTGGATCCGATAGTTGCGACCGAGTGGCCTACTGCAGTGAAGACTTCGTCTAGTGCGCTCGCGAGGTCGTCATGGTCGTCAATGATCAGGATTCGTCTCTGCATATTGCGGGATTCCGCGAAAAATCGATTACGATGAGTGATTGGACGTTGTTGCAAATAATAACCTGAATTGCTACTTATTGCCTATCCGTGGCCAAGGAAATAACGAAAGTCTACGCATTCGAATCGCTTGAAAAGTATCCTTTCAAGGAGCGAATGCTCATCCGCCTCGCCGACATCGTTTTTTTTCTTGCCATAAAAACGATCGGGCGGTCACTTCGATGGGAAGTCGAGGGCATCGACCATTTGAAGGCTATCGAAGCCGCCGGCGAGGTTCCGGTATATTGCGTTTGGCACGACCGGATCTTTGCCGGCACATATTACCTGCGTGATCGGGGAATAGCAGTGATCACATCACAGAGCATGGACGGGGAGTACATTGCCAGGTTTTTGAAACGGCTCGGGTTTAGAACTATTCGCGGGTCATCAACCCGCGGCGGCGTACGTGCATTGGTCGAAATGATCCGGCGGATGCGCGATGGGGTAGCGATGGCGTTTACCGTCGACGGCCCCCGCGGGCCCCGACACGTAGCGAAGAAAGGAGCCGTCATCCTGGCTAAAAAAACGGGTAATCCGATGCTCCCATTCACAGTCATAGCTGATCGGTATTGGACGATCGACAGTTGGGACAAACTGCAGATACCAAAACCGTTCGCGCGTACCCGCTTTATCTTTGCGAAGCCTATTTACGTCGAGGAGGATTCGAATGATGGTCGGATCGACGAGAAACGAGCGGAGCTTCAGGACTCGCTGGATGCGATCGTCTCCTCGAAATTAGTCGTTGCTGGTTCAGAGAAATAATGCGCTGTCATCAAGACGAACGCGATCCAGAGAAGGTCGGCGAGAAGCAGATGGCCGAGCTGCATTATGATCGGAGCCAGCGTTAAGAGCGTGGCTGCACCGAACGCGACCTGGACGAGAACTAATACCGACAGTATGTTCGACCATCGGGCGATACCCGATTCGTTTCCCGATTGCACCTTTAGCCAACCCGCTATGAAAATAAGATAAACTGCGGTTGAGACCGATAGAATCGGATGGCTCAAGCGTAGGCGTAAAAGGACATTCGATGCGGTTGAAAAGTCCTTTGAAAGTCCTTCGGCAAGCGTTTCGGACGGGAAAAGCATACTGCTGAGTGCGGCAATCGATCCGCTGGTCCCGACGAGGAAGACGCCGATCACGGCGATCACCAGCAATGCGAACGCCTTACTCGGCCTCTGAAGATCGACCCGTTTGCCACTGCCGGCGTGCCAGGCGGTAAGGGTAAGAAAGGCCAACAACGCAAATGTGTTGATGAGATGGCCGATCGCCCAAAAGGGCCGTGCAGCGGTGAGGGCGTCGGCAGTGTTGCCCGTCAGTACCAACCCGGCGCCGACCAGAACTTCGGTAATGATAAATACGAATGAAAGAAAAGCTGTCTTGCGTACGGCATGTCCTTTCGCGTATCTGCGAAACGCCCAGATCAGCAAAATGAGGACCAGTAGGAACGCCGGTCCGGTGGTCATCCGGTGGGAGAATTCGATAACCGTCTTCAGCTCAGGTGCGGCTGGAATTAGTTCGCCGTGACACGTGAGCCAGTGCTGACCGCAACCATCACCCGACTTCGAGGCTCGCAGGAAGACGCCCCATAGAATGACAACGATGTTATAGGCGAGCGTTATCCAAGCAAATTTAGCGAAACTCGAAAGCCTTAAAAATTCATTCATACATCGGGGCGGGTCACGTTTACGTTAAAATATCACCGAGCTTTCGTTTATCAAATCCGACCAAGATTAGAAATGCTAAACGTCTGAGCACTGTCCAATACTTTGAACATGAAGAAGGAACGGATCGACAAGCTGCTGGTCGACAAGGAATTCGCGGAATCGCGAGCCCGGGCCCAAGCGATGATAATGGCAGGATTGATCCTGGTCGACGAAAAACGCGTTGACAAGTCATCCGAGGCTTTTCCGCCCGACTCTATCATCCGTGTCAAAGGCCAAAGTCCGGAGTCGCGTTATGCGAGTCGAGGTGGTCTTAAATTAGAAGCGGCAATCACTCATTTCAACATTGATCCTGCTGGTTGTAGGTGCCTCGACGTAGGATCTTCGACGGGCGGTTTTACTGATTGCCTTTTGCAGAGCGGAGCGGCGTCGGTCACGGCGCTTGATGTCGGGACCAATCAGCTCGTATGGAGACTGCGAAACGATCCGCGGGTCGACGTACGCGAAAACGTTAATGCTCGATCGCTAAAGCCGACCGACTTTCCCGAACTCTTCGACTTGATCGTGATGGATGTCTCGTTTATTTCCGTCACGAAGATCCTTCCGGCATTGCTCGAACTGTTACGCGAAGATGGACGCTTGATAGTTTTGATCAAACCGCAGTTCGAGGTCGGAAAAGGCGAAGTCGGAAAAGGCGGAATAGTTCGCGAACCTGAGAAGCACGCACGCGTCGTTGAGGCAATAAACTCTTTCGCCGCTGAACTCGGCCTTCTGTTGGTTGGCACAATTGAATCGCCGATAACCGGAGCGGAAGGAAACAAGGAATTCCTGTCCTGCTATGAAATGGTTCAAGGTTTACGGGAGGCGGACCGCCCTCGAGAGCTTGTCGAGAATATCGATTACTACTTCGACAATGGGTTCATGGTACTGACCGAACGCTTTCTGTCTGACCGCGGATACTGTTGTCTTAACGGCTGCCGGCATTGCCCATACCCGATCAAATCAGCGGATTTATAGTAGAAAGTCTTCGAGTTCGTTGTGATGGATATATCTCTCTTGCTCGACATCAGATTCTTTTCTGGAGGTTCGAGGCCGAACAGCCGGCATCTTCTCGATTTTGGTCGGCTCGTGCGTCACATGATCCTTGAATCGAGCGAAGTACTCTAACCGCTCCTTATTTAACGAACCCTGCAGCTCCATCCATTTAAAGAGTTCGATCAATAACCGATGCGTATTCTCGTCGAGTCGATTTGAGATGCTGTAATGCATCCACTTCCCTTCACGGCGTGCTTCGACAACTCCGGCATTTCGCAGATACGCGAGATGTCGTGAGATCAGAGGTTGGCTGTGCCTTAGTATTTCCGTGAAAGAACTCACACAGACCTCATTGTCACGAAGCAAGTTCAATAGTCGCAGCCGGGTTGGATCACCAAGTGCGAGGAACAGATTAGCCGTACTTGTCAGGGCACTTTGCGGATTCATGAGCGAAGAATATCATAGTTTCATGCAATGTAAAGCGCTTTAGATACGTATAACCGCATATGATGAGTAAATATATGGCTTACCGTATCTATGTTCGACACGCCGGGTCTCGTTGCATGCCGGACGTTCGCGTTCTACGATTATGGCGATATCACACTTCTTACGCATATGAACGACAACTCATTTCAGACGCTCGCAGTCCACGCAGGTGAAGATAGATCAAAACATCACGGTGCTGTCTCGGTCCCGGTATACGCAGCTTCTGTATTCGCTTTTTCCGACGCCGACGAGGGCATCGCCATTCATAATTACGAGAAACCCGGCTACTTCTACGGGCGCCTTGGAAATCCTACCCAGGATGCTCTCGAGGTAGCTGTCGCTGAACTCGAAGGGGGTGAGGCAGCACTTGCATTTGCTTCCGGTATGGCGTCGATCACGGCCGCCCTATTAACGTTCGCGAAGCAAGGTGACCACATAGTCGCACCGGAATCTATGTATTCGACAGCAATGAATTTGTTTCACTACCTGTCGGAATTGGGGATCGCTACTACTCTAGTTGATGCTACCGACGCGGAGAATTACCGACGGTCGGCTCAAGGAAACACGAAAGTTTTCTGGTTGGAGACGCCGTCTAATCCCCTGGTACAGATAACCGACATCGCAGCGGTTGCCGGCATTGCACGCGACCTTGGCATCACTACAATCGCCGATAACACGTTCGCGACCGCATATAATCAGCGTCCTCTCGATCTTGGCGTGGACGTGTCTATTCACAGTGCGACCAAGTATCTCGGCGGACATAGCGACTTGACTGCGGGCGTTATGATATCTCGGACCGAGATCATCGAGAGGACCCGTCACGGTGCGAGCAAGTTTTTCGGCGGCAATATTGCGCCCCAGGTCGCATCGCTTGTCCTGCGCGGGATTAAGACGCTGGCGTTAAGGATGGAGCGACACAACGCAAATGCATTCGAACTGGCTAATTTTTTGTCGTCTCACCGAAAGGTAAATGCGGTTTACTACCCGGGCCTCGAATCACATCTCAATCACCAAGTGGCGAAAACTCAGATGAAGGGCTTCGGCGGCGTGGTCGGTTTCGATCTCGGCACGGCAGCCGAGGCAAAGTCGTTTATCAATCGAGTCCGCCTCTGCACGTTCGCGACTTCGTTGGGAGGCGTAGAAACTATTGTGCAGCCCGCTGCCCTTATGACTCACGCAACCCTCTCACCGGAGGAGCGTTCGGCCGCCGGGATCTCAGACGGGCTAATAAGGATGTCGGTTGGAATAGAATCTAAGGAAGACTTGGCCGCCGATCTCGAACAAGCTTTGTCTTGACTGGCACGTCCTCGACACAAGCGTCCCCGGCGTTGCGATTAGGATCTCATCCTTGCAGCCTCGATTATATATGGAATAGCGCATATATCTGATCGAGATATATATACGCATTTCCATATATACATCTAGAAAGAAAGGCTGCCTGCAGGCAGGCAGCCTCTTGGCTTTTTTTGCGATAAGAATTAGATATCGTTCCTCTCGCCTTTCGACTTGCTCATTCCGCTTGCAGCCTGGCTTTGGGGAAGCGGAGCACCGACCGCATCCGATTTAGCAAGAGGCTCGTCATCCAGTGTGTCCGACGAAGCGTCACTTACGATCATCTTGCCCGACTGTTTTCTGAACGTCAGGATCGACGTGTCCGCGTCGAAACCTACGGTAACGAAGTCACCGGTTTCAACCTGCTGCGTTGCTACCAGGTTCGACAGCGGATAAACAAGGTACCGCTCGATCGATCGCTTCAGGTGACGAGCGCCGTATTTCAAATCGATGCCTTCAGCCAGCAAAAACTCTTTCGCTTCGAGAGTGCACTCGAAGATGAACTTGGTGCCGGCCGATTCAGTGATCCGG
Organism: Pyrinomonadaceae bacterium; assembly: GCA_046595575.1. Classification (GTDB taxonomy): domain Bacteria; phylum Acidobacteriota; class Blastocatellia; order Pyrinomonadales; family Pyrinomonadaceae; genus OLB17. The sequence goes on from JBKJOR010000058.1 coordinate 13,870, forward strand.
TCCTGGACCGACGTCAGTTCGATATCGAGGATCTTTCGTAGGTGATGTTCCTTTAAGCTTCGGAACACGACGACCTTGTCGATACGATTCATGAACTCCGGAGAGAACTTGCGTTTCGCAGCCTCAAGTGCGGTGCGATAGATCTTGGTATCGATCTCGTTGTCCTCTTGCGGCTTTCCCGCCTTGGTAGGGGCGAAACCTATACCGCCTGAGATCATGTCGGACATCTCTCGAGCTCCCAGGTTCGAGGTCATAATAACCACGGATCTTGAAAAATCGACTCGCCTGTTGTCGCCCAGCGTGAGCGTCGCCTTATCCAAGATCCCAAGAAGAAGCTGCCAGAGCGAATCCGACGCCTTCTCGATCTCGTCGAAGAGGACGAACGTCAATTTTGTATCGTCAGTATGGGCCTTGTCGAGATTCTCTTGTGTAAGCATTGGGGAAGTCTCGCGATGGCCAAGATATCCCGGAGGCGAACCTATGAGTTTTGCGATCTCATGCGAATGCTGAAATTCTGCGCAATCGATTTTGACGACGGCGTGCGGCTCGCCGAACAGCACCTCTGAGGCAGCCTCGACGACGCGCGTTTTTCCGGATCCTGTCGGCCCGAGAAAAAGCATAGTGCCAATGGGACGAGAAGGATTGTTCATCCCCGCCAAATAGATTTGAAACAGTCCGCTGACCCGTCTTACCGCCCGCTCTTGCCCGACGATAAGCGACGACAATTTGTCTTCGAACTCTTTGGCCCGAGGACTCTTCCTCTCCGGATCAAGCAGGATGCCTAGCTCTGTTGTCTCCTTTCTTTTGGCCGTCTCGTTTTTCATCTCGTTCTCCTCGCCTGAGTCTAGCCCGACCCTTGAGTCGGATAGCCTCGAAGACGCAAATTTAAGACCAGATATGCCGAATAGCTCATACGGCAATCCGTCGGATTAAGTGATGCTTTCAAAAATATTGGCGTTGGCTGGACCCCGAGGCCAGAATTGAGTTGTCCAGATTGTAAAGGTGAACCGGCCCGAGCCGACCGATCTGTCGCTATTTATCGCACAAAAATATGAATTGTTCAAGCAAAAAATAAAGTGCAAAGTGAGGCTCATTTTCATGAGCCAGACGCAAGGATCAAGGGTCGGATGACCCGAGCATTTTGAACTAGCGCCCGAAAAGTAGGGTGCCCCGCACGAAAACGTCTACGATCTGAGCTCGCGATTAATCGTAGTATTCGAGACCGAGGTGCGTGATCAGATCTTCGCCCCGGAGGTGCCGCAGTGTGTTCTTGAGTTTCATCAACTGGATGAAGATGTCGTGCTCGGCATATAAACCGGGTGCGGTTTGCGGCGATTTAAAGTAGAACGACAGCCATTCCTGGACGCCCTTCATGCCGGCGCGCTGGGCGAGGTCGAGAAATAATGCGAGGTCAAGACACAGCGGTGCCGCGAGGATTGAGTCGCGGCAAAGAAAGTCGATCTTGATCTGCATCTTGTAGCCGAGCCATCCAAAGATATCGATATTGTCCCATCCCTCCTTGTTGTCACCGCGAGGCGGATAGTAATTGATGCGGACGACGTGCGAGAAACCTTCGTAGAGGTCAGGATAAACATCGGGCTGAAGGATGTGTTCGAGAACCGAGAGTTTTGACTCTTCCTTTGTCTTGAAGCTTTCCGGATCATCGAGTACCTCGCCGTCACGATTGCCAAGGATATTCGTCGAATACCAGCCGTGCAAACCAAGCATTCGTGCCTTGATACCCGGAGCAAGGATGGTCTTCATCCAGGTTTGTCCGGTCTTGAAATCTTTTCCGCACACCGGCACGCGCATTTCGTCCGCGAGCGTGACCAGTGCCGGAATGTCCACGGAAAGGTTTGGGGCCCCGTTCGCAAAAGGCACACCAGATTTCAGTGCGGCGTACGCATATATCATCGACGGAGCAATCAAGGGGTCGCTATCGTACAACCCGCGTTCGAAGGCCTCCAAGGAACGGTGAACGTCCGATTCTTCCAGAAAGATCTCGGTAGATGCTGCCCACACCATGACTAGCCGGGCACAGCCGTTCTCACTCTTGAATCGTGCTATCTCATCGATGAGCTGCTCGGCCAGCTCCATCTTGTTCTTTCCGGATTTGACGTTCTCACCATGCAACCGCTTAACGTAATTCTGCTCGAACACGGCAGACATCGGTTTGAGTGATGTGAGCTGCTCGGAAACCTGGTTGAGCAGGTCCTTTTCGAGGACGCCGGCATTCATCGCCGCGTCGAATGCGTTGTCCGGGAAGATATCCCACGCACCGAAGACAATGTCATCCAGCGAAGCGAGCGGAACGAAGTCTTTTATGCGGGGGACGTTGTTGTCCGTCCTCTTTCCCAGCCTTACGGTGCCCATCTGCGTAAGGCTCCCGATCGGCTGCGCGATCCCGCGTTTGATCGCTTCGACACCAGCGACAAATGTTGTGCTTACCGCACCTAGTCCCACAAGCAGCACACCAAGCTTTCCTTCCGCCGGCGCAATATCGACACCCTTTTCAGGCATTCAGTTCCTCCGTCAAAATATGAAAAATCATAGCTGTCGGAAAATCTTAAGGCAAATCGCTGTCTGAACGCACTTACCAGCTGTAGGCCGGAATCCCTTCCAGTAAGGAACCGCTTGAGGTTGTTTAGAGCGTGATTGCCGCTTCACTCCTTTGAGACGCGACCGCCGGGGTGGTAAGCTTTTCGAGTTTTCTTCACCGCATCTGTCGGTTTCCGAGACTTGTATACACGCTAAAAAGCGAACTTTATTGATGCAACGCCTAAAGCTGATCACTGTCCTGTGCTTTTCACTGCTGGTTACGGCCGCTTATTTTTATCCCTCGGCCTCGGTCGTTACCGGACAATTCCGTGGCTCCGCTCTCACGTCTCCGATGGGATTTTCGGCCTCGGATCGGGATTATGCAACTAAGGTCGGTCTGCATTGGCAGCCAGTCCGAGACGCGAGCACCTATCGAATCTTCCGAAACATCTCGAACGATACCGCAACGGCGGCAGATGTCGGCACTACCGCCGCAAACTACTTTTTCGACACGTCGGCGACCGCCAACCAGCAATACTTTTATTGGGTAAGGGCCGAAAACTCTCAAACCAATAGTGGATTCAGCGCTCCGGATCAGGGAACGACAGCTCTTGGCGATACGAATCCTGGACCTCCGTTTCCGCCGCTACAGCCTCCCACTGCGCCGGCTGCAAACCAAGTCACGGCCGCAAAGGCCTATCTCGGAAAAACACTTTTCTGGGACGAGCAGCTGTCATCGACAAAAACAGTTTCGTGCGGCACTTGCCATCGCCCGGCCCACGGCGGTTCCGATCCTCGAACGAACGATCAGACGCGCAATCCGGGCTTCGACGGCACATTTGCAACCGCGGACGATATTTTCGGATCGCCGGGCGTACCGGTCAATTACGCCGATGGCAACTACGGTTGGTCAGCGCAGTTCGGCATGAACCTGCAGGTCACTGGACGAAAAGCACCATCGTATCTGAACGCAGGCTACTCGGACCTCGGCCTGTTCTGGGATGGACGTGCCGGCGACGCATTTCGCGATCCGATCACCAATACGATCCTTCTCCCGAGCCGTGCCTCGCTCGAAAGTCAGGCGGTCGGCCCGCCGGTCTCAGCCGCCGAGATGGGTCACGCCGGACGCGATTGGAATCAGGTTGCTGGTCGAGTGTCGGGGTCACGCCCGCTGGCTCTCGCTCACGAAGTTCCCACCGGATTGAACGCGTGGATCGACGGCCGTACTTACGCCGAACTATTTGAAGAAGCGTTCGGTTCGCCCGATATCACACCTGCTCGTATTGCAATGGCGATCGGCACACATGAGCGCACGCTTTTCTCCGACCGAACGCCACTCGACCGGAACTCTGCCGGGATCGAAGCCCTGACGGTTCAGGAGGAGGACGGCCGAGATATTTTCCAAGCGGTGAACTGCACGTTTTGCCATGGCGGAGCATTACTGTCCGATCAGGCTTTTCACAATGTCGGCGTCCGGCCGCAGACCGAAGATCGCGGTCGCGGGGCGATTACGACCGAGGCCGGCGATAACGCAAAATTTAAGACGCCGAGTCTTCGGAACTTAGAATTGCGGGGACCATTTATGCACAACGGTCGCTTCGCAACGGTTGAGGATGTCGTCGAATTTTACAACCGAGGAGGCGACTTTGACGCTCCGAACAAAGACATACGGGTCCGCCCTCTCAACCTTACGACCCCGCAAAAGGCGAGCCTAGCGGCCTTTCTAAAGCGCCCTCTGACCGATGACAGAGTGAAGTTCGAACTGCCACCGTTTGATCGACCAAAGTTATATACCGAATCGACTCATGTGCCTGTCGTATCCGGAACCGGCCGTTCCGGTTTGGGTGGCCTGACACCGAACCCGATCGCGATCGAACCGCCGCTACTCGGGAATCAGAGTTTCACGGTCGGAGTTTCAAACGCGCTCGGATCCGCATCAGCCGTGGTTGTTATCGGTTCGGCAGATCCCGGCGTCGGCACCGGCATTCCGCCGTCGGGCTCCTTTGCACGGGTAAACGTAAACCTTGCCGGGGGCGGGGCCGGAAATGGATATGGGTCGGCGAACCTCACAATCCCCGACAATCCGGCGCTGGTTGGGCAGACCTTTTACGGCCGATGGTACGTCACTGACGGGTCCGCCGTGAACGGCTTCGCGGTTTCGCGACTGTTTCAATTTACCGTTTTTGGCGACCCCGCTTCGGCAAACAATGCTCCGTTCGATTTTGACGGCGACGGCAAGACAGACATTGGGATTTTCCGTCCGGCAGTCGGCGAATGGTGGGTCAATCGCAGCTCGACCAGCCAAACTTTCGCACTGCAGTTCGGTGCGTCGACGGATCGCATCGTTCCTGCTGATTATACCGGCGACGGCAAGACCGACATCGCATTCTGGCGTCCGTCCACCGGCGAATGGTATGTGTTGAGATCGGAAGACAACTCTTACTACTCCGTCCCGTTCGGAACGTCGACCGATATTCCTGCTCCGGCAGATTTCGATAACGATGGAAAAGCCGACACGGCCGTATTCCGTCCTTCGAGTGCGACGTGGTTCATTCAGCGTTCGACCGACAATGGAACAACGATCCAGCAGTTCGGTTCGACCGGTGATCACCCGGTTGCAGCGGACTACGACGGGGATGGAAAAGCTGATATCGCTATCTATCGTCCGAGTCTCGGTCAGTGGTGGCTGAACCGTTCGACCGGCGGCGTGATCGTCTATCAGTTCGGTAGCGGATCGGATAAGGCGGTGCAGGGTGATTACACGGGGGATGGCAAAGCTGACCTCGCATTCTGGCGGCCGTCGACTGGCGAGTGGTACGTCCTCAGAAGCGAAGACATAAGCTACTACTCAGTTCCGTTCGGTACAGCGACCGACATCCCGGCGCCAGGCGATTATGACGGTGACGGAAAGTACGATACGACTGTGTTCCGACCGACGAATTCGACTTGGTACTCGCAGCGAACGACGGCAGGGACTCTCATCCAGCAGTTCGGAGCTAACGGCGATCAGCCGGTCGCGAATGCGTTCGTGCCGTAAGTGGGCGCGTGAGGCAGTATAAAGTGATCCGCTCACCTGCCGCCTAGCTTTGGGGAAAGCAATTGCCTGGTAGCGTTCCACACGAATCGCGGGTTAAGGATCAAGTATCGCCGCCAAAGCCGACGGGGCTCTTGTAACAGCCGATAGAGCCATTCCAGGCCAAGACGTCCCAGCCAGGCCGGACTTTCCTTTACGTTACCGGCAAAGAAATCAAACGATGCACCTACGCCGAGCATAACTGTCCGCAACGTACTCTTGTGCTCGGCCATCCAGTTTTCCTGCTTCGGACATCCCAAGCCCATGAAAAGGATGTCAGGAGCGCTTCCGTTTATATCAAGCACGACGTCCGCATCCTCTTGGGCATTTAAGGGTCGAAACGGCGGCGAATAAGCGTAGACGACGCGCAACTTCGGATAATCGCGCCCGGCACGTTCGCCGATTGCGGCAATTACATTTTCTTGTCCACCGTAAAACCCAACCTTTAGATCATGCGTTTCGGCGTATTCGCAGAGGAGCATCATCAGGTCGTTCGCTCGCACTCGGGCGGCCGCCGTTCGACCCTGCAACTTCTGCATCCAGACGATCGGCATCCCATCCGGAACGACCATGTCCGCCGAGTTGACCCGGGCCGCGAAGGCCGCCGAATCTTCGGCCTCCATCACCATATGTACGGTGGAAAAACAAACGTATCCGCCGGCACCCGCACTGACCAATCGCGCGACACGTTCAACCGCGGAACCGTGATCGACAACATCGGTATCGAGGCTGACTACCCGGACGCGATCACGCGATAGCTCTTCGGTTTCTCTCATCAATTCATTTCACTATCAGACCGCCCAGACCCTGCGACAAGTTCTGCGTAAAGGTCTTCGAGTTTCTCGGAATACTGTGCCATATCGTAGCCATCGACTATCGTCTTGTGGGCGCTTTGACGAATCTCGTTCCAACCCGTTTCGCTTTCCGACAACAAGAATTTCAGTTTGCCTACGATCTGCGTTAGATCACCCGGTTCTACAAGAAAGCCGTTGCGGCCGTCGTCGACCACGAGGGTCATCGAACCACGGTTTGATACGATCGGGATGCATCCTGCGGCCATCGCCTCAAGCAGCGACAGCGGCAATCCCTCGAATTTCGAAGGCATGAGAAATATGTCGGCCGAGCTGAGCGCTCGAACTTTTTCTTCACCTGACACGACGCCGCCGAAGTGAAAATTGTCGCCGAGCATTTCCTTCATCGCAGCGACGAAGCGTTCCTGATCCGGACCCGCCCCATAGCAACTAAACCGGAACTTGAAGCCTTGCGTGCCGAGCATCCTGCAACTCTCGATAATGTCGTTCAGCCCTTTCGATTCGTGAAGCCTGCCGAGGTAGATAATATTCTTGGTTCGCCACTCGCGTGCGGGCACCGCGAAACTCTCGGCCGCGACCGCGTTGGGGAGTATGGTCGTTTTAAGATCAGGTACAAGTTTCCGGACTCCTGTCGCTTCGGTCTCGCTGAGGACGATGACCCGTGATGCCGTACGCAATAGGTTTCGAGCAAGCGACGCAAGCGTTGAATTCGAGAACTCCTGCAAAACAAATCGACCCCCGTGAACGTGGACCACCACGGGCCGGTCTCGGCCGGCCGCCTTCGCCAGGATCAAGTCGCGTATTATCGACCGCGGCTCGAAAGCGGTGTTGATATGGATGACGTCGGGTTTTGCCGTAGCGATGGAGTTGCGGAATTTAAGAGGTATCTGTAATTGAGCAAGGACCCAATTCACGTCGAAACCATCCGCGTCCTTACGCCCTGCAACGAAATGTGTAAAGTCGCAGGCGGTATGCTCGATAATGGCGGATATCATCGTCGAGATGCCGCTTACGTTCTCGTACTCGTACAAACTTGGGGACGTGATCAGAACTTTCATCGCGTTCGAAAAGGCAGGATACCCCATCGGGAAACTGTTGTCAGCCGCCATTCGGTGGCGCCTAAGTTTGCAAGTGACCCGTCATTCGCTTAAAAAGAAGTAGACATGCGAGCAGAGACAGCTATCAGTGCCAAGACCAAAGCGGTAAGAGCTGAGAATCGCGTACCGCGTTGGGTGATGCCGTTCGTCAAAGGAATCGTCGTTGCCCTTGATTGTCTTCTCACCGTCGGCTGCCTCCTCGCTGCTTTCAAGCTGCGCGAAGGATCTCAAATATTGTCGAGCACCGCGTGGGCGTGGTCGCAGGATTTCGTTCCCTATGCCGGGATCCTTTACTTCGCCGTTCCGGTAAGGCTCGCCATGCTTGTCTACGAACGCGTCTATCAATACCAGAGCGCATT
>JBKJOR010000113.1:0-2613 GCA_046595575.1 Pyrinomonadaceae bacterium
CAATAGAAAGCCACCGTATCCACCCTCATGGAGAGCGCTTTCGATCTCGGACAATACGAACGCCTGGTCGATGTTCAAGACGATCTCGTCGAAGACCGTCGACGATAATCCGGCGAACGGATCTCGACGGACCTCTTGTGTGAAGACCTCGACCACGCCTCGCTTCGCGAGAGTACTCACCGCAGAACCGCCGGTCGCTGCAATTTCGAGCAGTTCGGTGAACATCATCTCGCCGCCGTTTCTCGTCAGCGATTCGACGATACGCTGCTGCGAAACGGTCAGCGGCTTCACCTCACCCGACTCAGAACTTGTCGGCAGGAGACGCACAGCCTTCCGGCGTTTTGGTCGCACCTTTTCCGCGATCGCGCGTTCTGCGACGACGATCTGTGATGCACCGAGCAATTCGCGGAGCGCACGTCGGGAGGCCGACGTCCCGAATTCTCGTTCGATCTCGCGTCTCGAAAGCTCCGCTACGGACGCAAGCCGCTTGAGGATCTGTGTGCGGACGGGCTTCAAGTTTGCTCGATGAGTCAACTCTTCGCGCCCCGCATCTGTAATTGCTGCCACCTGCTCGACAGCAGAATTTATCCCAGCCGGAAGCGTCGCTTTCAGCATCTCGCCCCACGATGCAGCGTAGTAATCCGCCGCCCATTTCGTTAGCGTGATGATCTCATCGTTGATCAGCGGGGATCGGTCGATCAGTTCGGAAACTGACTTAACATCCGATTCGTCGATACCCAGATCTGGTTCGAGCTGATCGTAAAGAGCGACCGCATAACCGGTGAGTTGACGGTTACCGAAGGGAACAAGAACACGTGCACCTAACTCGATGAGCGATGCCATCTCTGTAGGTACTGAATACGTGAATGTCCGGCGCGGAGGCAGAGGAAGTGCGACCTCGATAAACCGGATTGGGGCCACAACATTGTCTAGGGATCGGGGCATTTTTTGGAACGGTTATTGAAATGATAACCTATGGGAACTTTTTCCGAAAAATGTCATCTAATTGGCATCGTTAAGAAAGTATGGACATGTTTTTGGAGCCGCCGAAAGAAAAGAAAGGTATCAATGTCGCCCTCGTTGCCGGTGCTCTGTTCGGAATTTTACTCCTCGCGGGAGGGATTTGGCTTCTCACGCTGCAACCGTCGATGGAGGACCAGATGGCGGCGATCCTTGCGGGCTCTTACCGTGAAGGATCGCCTGAGTTCCAGCAGATAACGAAGGACATTGTTATTTCGACCAGCAACGACACAGTTCAGTCGCCAAACGCGTTCGGCTCGATCTCGATGTTCATTAAAGGCACGATAAGGAATAAGGGCAATCGCACGATCGACGGCCTAGAGGTGAATGTCGCTGTCGTCGATAGTTTCGACGAGATGCTTAGGGAAAAACGGGTGTTGGTAGTTCCGACACAGCGCCCGCAGCTATCGCCGGGTGAGATCATCCCGATAAGCCTCGAAATTAGTGGTTTTGACAAGAAGGACGATCGTGCGAATATTCGCTGGAAGGTGACCGCGATCCGGACGCCGAATTAGGATGTCTCAGTTCGCTCCACAAACAACTCTTCGAGCGACTGCCTGACCGGCTGCACTGAGATCAGTCGACCGCCCGCCGCCCGACTCTCCGAAAGTATATTCTCGATCTCACTTTCCTTTTCCACCTCTACACTAACGCCGCTCGCCTTGGACGAGATGTGTGCGGAAGGAAACTTAGCCGATAGAAGCTCGGCCGATACGCCTTTTACATTTACTTCATAGAGAGTGGTACCGCTGTGCGTCGACAAGAGTTCGTCGAGATTTCCAGTAGCGGCGAGTTTGCCACGTCGCAAGATCGCGACCTCGTCACACAAGGCCTCAACGTCGGACAAAATGTGGGTAGACATGAAGACTGTCGTTCCAGATCTTCGTAGACCATCTATCAACTCGCGCACCTCGCGACGGCCCATCGGATCGAGGCCGCTCATCGGCTCGTCGAAGAATACGATCTCGGGTTCGCCTATCAGTGCCTGAGCGAGCCCGACGCGCTGCAACATGCCCTTTGAGAATTTTCTGAGCTGCTTGTTCCAATCCTTTTCATCAAGCCCTACGCTCTTGAGCAGATCCGATGTCTGCTGCTTGCGCTTTACGGGGTCGAGGCCGAGCAGTTCACCGAAATAATTCATCAGTTCTGCTGCGGTGAGGTAATCGTAAAAGTATGGATTCTCCGGACAGTATCCGATACGGCGGTGCATCGAGACATCTGAAATGTCGCTGCCGAGGATTCGGGCGCTGCCGGACGTCGGGAAGAGCAGCCCCATGAGAAGTTTGATCGTCGTGGTTTTCCCGGCACCATTGCCGCCAAGAAATCCGAATATCTGGCCCCCCGTCACGTTAAGCGATAGGTCATCCAAGGCACGGACCTTTTTTTTTCGCCAGAAACCGATTTCGTAATCTTTCGTGAGGTTCTTGATCTCGACTATGTCACTCATATTTTTACATCACCGGTATTTTGGATCGCGGGCGATCGATAGCGGCCTCACATTTGGTCGTGTCCAGGCGATAGGGAATTCCGCTTGGATCGACCAGCTGGTCTGACTGATCGATCCGAAGTCTCTCGCCATTCGGAAGCCTTGCG
>JBKJOR010000166.1:0-3037 GCA_046595575.1 Pyrinomonadaceae bacterium
TAAAGAACTCGAACAAAAATCCTTGCGCGCGTTCTTTAAGTCTTACAAAGCGAACAGTGCGAGTGGGAACATGTACTACTCGTCGGTCGCCGCTCAGGTGATCAAAGGAGCTCGCAATCAGGTCGAGCGATACCGTGCTCTCGGCTTAAGTGTATCGGATCGCAATCTTCCGCTCGAAGCTGTAAACGATATCGAGCGTATGCGCGAGACATTGGAGCTTGTCATCGAACAGGCGAAGGAACTCGGTGCCGACAAAACGAAATCCGCCGCCGCTATGGCGTTGCTTGAAGAGGGAACGAATTCGCGAAGCATGATCGCACGCGACGATTACGACGCTCGCCGGTGGCGTGACGCGCTAGGTGATTCGCGTGAGCAGATCGCGAGCTCGCGCAGCGTGATCATCAATGCCGTAGACGGAACCGCGGTAGCGAATCCTGTCCCGACAAATGTACCGGCAAACACTTCCGCTCCGGCAGTATTACAACCTGTCGTCGCCGGCACCACCCCGCAAAATAAACCTGCGGAGACTATTGTCGCTGTGAATACCAATCCGCCAGCTGCCCAACCAAATCAGAGTGTCGAGCAACAGCGGACCCGTTTGATCGATAACAAACCCACCATCGACGCAACTACGCCGACAACGGTAGCCAATACCTCTGTACCCGCAGGTCCGCTGGATGTCGGTTCGCTCCTCGCCTATGCGACAAAGCAACAGGCTCCGGTCTATCCGCCCGCCGCGAGAAGCATGCGTGCTACGGGTGTCGTAAAGGTCGAGGTCACGGTCAGTGAGACTGGCGATGTCTCGGAAGTGCAGAAGACCAGCGGCCCAGGTCTCCTCCAAACCGCCGCAAAGGACGCGATCAGGAAATGGAAGTTCAAACCGTTCGTTCGCGACGGCCAGCCGGTCAAGGCGACGGGGTTTGTGAATTTCAATTTCTCTTTGTAGTGAATCGTTAATCGTTAATTGTGAATAGCGGCGGCCAACCTTTGACGGGTTTGCCGCCTGATTTATTTTTACCGCCTAGACGCAGCGTTTGAGAAACAGATGGCTTGGTTATCGGCGTCTCTGCGGTAATATTTCCTTATGCGCACATTGGCCCTGCTAGTCTTCATGGTGTCCTTGGCTTACTCACAGAATCCATCTATTGAGCCCGGCGTTTCGCATGAACTCGCGAAGTGGCGTGCGGCACATTATTCGGACGTGCGGTACCGACTCAACCTGACGCTGGAGAAGATGTCGCCGGTGTTGAAAGGGACGATGGAGATTCGCTTGAATGTCCGCGACGCGGCGGCGCCGATAGTTCTCGACTGGCGGAAGATCAGGGGACACGAAGACAAGTCAGGAATATCGAATGTTTCGGTAAACGGGGTGTCAGTTCAGAGTGCGAGCTTCAGCTCGTCAGCCGCCGGCGAAGAACGTGCTAAAGCCCGCACTCCGAACCATGAGGAAGCCAACGAACATCTCATTTTCCGCGACGGCGTTGTCGCTGGCGAGAATGTCATCAAGCTTGATTTCACATCACCGATTTTGGCGAGCGGATCCGCGATCACTCGATACGTCGATAAAGAGGATGGCGCGGAATATATCTACTCGCTGTTTGTGCCATCGGATGCGAGCACGGCGTTCCCGGTGTTTGATCAGCCGGATTTGAAGGCGAGATTCACGCTGATGATTACCGCTCCGCCGGATTGGACGGCTATCGGTAACACCCGATCTAAAAGGTGGGCGAATGCGGATGTCACTGGTGGAATCGCTGGTCCAGACCCCAGCAACGGATTTACGTTTAGCGAAACAAAACCCATCAGCACATACGTCTTCGCATTCGCCGCCGGTCCCTTTCAGCAGGTAAGCGACGCAGGCGGAAACCCAAGCGGTAGCGAGGGTGTCTCTGCCTCGACGCCGAAGAACACCCTCCCTACCGGTCGGGTTTCTGCCTCGACCGCCGATCAGTTGATGAGGATTTACGTCCGCAAGTCCCAGCTCGCAAAATTCCAACCCCACGCCGCTGAGGTCTTCCGGCTCAATAGAGAAGCCATCAAATATTTCGAAGAGTACTTCGATTACAAGTTCCCGTTCCCGAAATACGATCTCGTACTGATCCCCGAGTTTCCGTTCGGCGGGATGGAGCATGCGGGTGCGACGTTTCTGAGAGAGTCGTCGATCATCTTTCCCCAGGAGCCGACGAAAAACGACATCGCATCGCGGGCCACGCTGATCTTTCATGAGGCTTCGCACCAATGGTTCGGGGACACGGTGACGATGCGTTGGTTCGACGATCTGTGGTTGAAAGAGGGCTTCGCGACATTCACCGCGTACAAGGCGATGGAAAAGACCATGCCCGAGATGAACTCGTGGAAGATCTTTTACGAACGCATAAAACAGGGCGCGTATCAGACGGATTCGACAAAAGGCACGACCGCGATCTACCAACCGATCGACAATCTATCTGCGGCGAAATCCGCGTACGGGAATATCGTTTACAACAAGGCTCCGGCTTTTTTGCGGCAGGCGGAGTTTTATCTCGGGGAAGATAAGTTCCGAGCCGGCGTGAGGTCGTTTTTGAAGAAACATGAGTTTGGGAATGCTGGTTGGGAAGATCTGGTGAATGAGCTTGCGACTTATAAAAACTCTCAGTTCCATGAATTTGCCCACCCGTTCGTCACCGGTGGGGGAGTTCCGGTGCTGAGATTTGAACGCGATAAACCTGGCCATGTGAGTCAGGAGCGGGACGGTTTTCATGGCTCCGTGAGGACCGACGCAATTGGTTACTCGTATTCCGAACCGTTTAAGAAGCACGGCGATGCTGGGATGGATGTCAATCTTCTGCTGCGTTATCACAACGAAAGGACAAGCATCGAAAAAGTCCGGCTAAAAGCCGGCAACGGATATTTGAAGGAATTTCCGGGTCGGCGTGAGTCGAGTTTCGATCGCAACGTCACATTCGAGGATCCAGTGCTGATCTTTCCCAACCATCAAGACTACGGCTACGGCATTTTCCTGCTCGATCCAACGAGCCGCGACTACGTTCTGAAGAAC
>JBKJOR010000278.1:0-2551 GCA_046595575.1 Pyrinomonadaceae bacterium
TCCGTTATTAATGCACGACAGCATCGAGCCGTCCGGCGAAAAAGTCGGTAGCGAGCACCCGGTCGCGAGCGTCCTGGGCTCGCCACCCTCGCTTGGAATCTTAATCAACGAAATCTTAGGAACGTTGTTCTGGAAGACGACTGAATCAGTCACGACACTCCGCCCGTCGGGTGAAATAGTTGAGTCGATCTCATTACCGTCACCGAAAGTTAGCTGTTTGACGTCACCGCCGACGGCGTTGATGCGGTAAAGGTGGTTACGCGAGTCCATCATTGTCGAGAATACAAAGAATTTGCCTGAAGGGTCAGCGCGAAGCTCTTCAACAAAAGGAAAACCACTTGGTAGTTGTTTCGGATTCGAACCGTCGCCGTTGGAGACAAGGAGGTTTAATTCGTCCGCGGTCCTGGCGAGGTATCCGATCCGTCCGTCAGGCAACGGACCGAGACCAGCGCGACCGTCGGCAGTGCCCTTGGTTATCTGGATCGCACTTTTCTCGTCGCCGTCCGCAGTCAACGACCAGATCTGCGACGATCGGTTACCCGGGACCGCAAGGATCGCCCCGGCTTTGGTCACTCCAAGACTGTCGGGCTCATGCCGGTTGCCCTCGGAAGTTATCCGATGCGATACTCCGTCCGGATACGAAATGTAATACACCTGATCTCGCCGCGTAGAGTAACTTTCGTTCTCGCGTGTCGCGACCGTTACCAGGCCGTCCCCATCGGGCATCCAGACAGTCCGGTAAATGGTGTCCCAACTCTCTTCCGATATCGGAGTGACTTCGCCTGTAGCGACGGTGACTGCTCGAATGCGGCCGTTCGCCCGTCCTTTTTGATCATAGACATCAACTTCAGCGAAGGCGATGATCTTGCCGCCCGGTGACCACGCTGGCGAGGAGGCCAGTATCTTCGGATTTCGACGCTGCAAAAGTATGCGCTCGGTACGGCCATCTTTGTCGGCGATCACTAGCTCAGACTCACCCGACGTGCTTCTGCTTAAGCGGCGAAACACCATCTCCTTTCCATCAGGCGAAAACGAAACCGGGCCGTCAATGCTGTCAAGAATTTTTACGGATGGGCCGCCGATCGTCGGGACTCTGAACAAGCTCGGTGCTCCATCCGCGCGGCCGGTCGCAACGTAGTAAATCGATTGTCCGTCCGGTGCAAATGTTTTTGCATGGTGGACCTTGTCCGTCGAGGAGACGATCTCGATCCGCGAGGCTTGGCCCGTTTGCTGGACGAACATCCGCACAACATCGCCGTCCAGCTCGTGATAGACGAAGTAATTACCATCCGGCGAAATCGTCGCACCGCCCGGAACGGCTCCATTAGTTAATCGCGTTATCGAAAGCTCGAGTTGAGCCTCGGCCTTGGTCGCCACGGGTTTAAATTGCCGTCCGATAAATGCGACCCCTGCTGCTGCCGCTGCGATTAGAAGGGCTACAGCGCCGATCGCCAGCCGGGGATAGATCGACCGTCTGGGCTTGGCGTCATGTTCCGGAGTTCGCACGACCGGTGACGCTTCATCAGCGTTTTGCCAGTCGACGACGCGAAGAACATTCCCCACCCGCTCGACGCCGCTTAAGATCGCGAGCGTCTCAGGTTCCCTCGCGACCGCTGGTTTAACCGCCCCTTCTTTCCGAATCTTTGTAACGTCTCCGTTGAATCGATATCCGCGTCGTCGAAGCGTCTCAATGTACGGCCGGCCGTCGGGCATATTTCCAAGTATTTTGCGAAGCCGGTAAAGGTATTGCGTGAGATTCGATTCCTCAACTATCGAATCGTCCCACACACGATCGATCATCTCGTCCTTGCTGAGAATCGAGCCCGCGCTTTCGACCAGCACGGTAAGCGTCTTCGCGATCTTGGCCGGTATCAGCACCTCGTCGCCGTCTCGATAAAGCATCAGCTTGTCCGTATCAAGCTTGAAATTATCGAATGCGAAGGTACCGTTTTTACTGCTCTCGGCCATCGAAATTCTAAATTGATGAAAACTTGAAGATAAATCTAACGACATGTTCGCTGCCTCGCACTAAGATTCTTCGACAAGGAGCAGACACGTCTTTGAATTGGGTAAACAGTTAATCGGCTGTCGATTCAATCTAGCGCAGATCGACCTTAAACGGAAGATTTGTTTTCAGGTGTCGTGCTCCCTACTCAGCACTCCCCTCAAACGCTATGAATACAAAACGCCTCATATCGATGATCGTCACCGTGGCGGTCTCAGCCTCTCTAGTCGTTACAATCGTCGCCCAGACTACGGCCTTCAATTACCAGGGACGTCTGACAGACGGCGGTAATCCGGCCATGGGAAGTTTTCAGATGCAGTTTAAGCTGTTTGACGCTTTAGTCGGTGGATCGCAGATAGGCTCGACGCTGACCGACGTAGCGGCGACCGCGACAAATGGAACATTTAGCGTCAAGCTGGACTTCGGCCTAACTGCACTCTCCGCTGCGAACCGCTGGTTGGAGATCGCAGTTCGCAGGAATTCAGGCGAGTCGTATGTAACGCTTAGCCCGCGAGAGCAGATCGTTTCTGTACCGTTCGCAGTTAA
>JBKJOR010000366.1:0-3889 GCA_046595575.1 Pyrinomonadaceae bacterium
CTTTCGACTCCGCATCCGAACCTGGTTTGATCCGCGTGACGTAGGCGTCCTCGCCGACCATCGCAACTACCCAGCCGTACTCGATCTCGGCGGCCCGGGCGGGCGGGAAAAAATTTGTATGCGAATCGTCGAACGCCAAGACCGCGGAAGCGATGGTCAGCATCATGGCATCACGGCTCGTTGCCGTCTTTACCCTCTCTCTCGCCTGTTCGAAAACAAAATCTATATCAATGCCGCGATAAGTTGGGTCGTAATAATTGTTCTTGATCGCGTCTTTTGTCATATCCAGCATGCCGAATGCCATGCCTCGGTCCGTACCGCTGACCTGTGCGATCGTCGCTATGCTCAGGATCGAAATTAACAATGCCAAACAGGCGGTTGAAAAAAGACGCGAAAGGATAAACGGATATTTCATACGATTGTTGTGATTGGGTAACCGCGAAGGTCTAAGAAGCAATTAGGTTAGGAAAAGTTGGCCGCAATGTAAAGCAATCTCACCTCTGGCACCTTCGACAGAAAAATGTCGAACGGCCGCTCTGTACGATCCGCACGATCGGGTGGCTGCACGCGACGCATGGTTCGTTTTCCCGGCCATACACGCGCCATTCCCATTCACTATCGGTCCCGTAGATACTTCCGCCGATATTTTCGGGTATGACCGGCATCGACGATCCTAGCTCCACCGCCTCCGAAAGAACGAGCCTGATATTATTGAACAGAGACGAAGTTTTGGTCCGGGAAAGCCTGAAAGCGCGTGTTCGCGGATTTGCACGGGAGAGGAACATCGCTTCAGACGCGTAGATATTCCCCAGGCCGCATACTTTAGTTTGATCGAGAAGGAACTCCTTCAATGTCCTTTTCGATCCGCGAAGTGTCAATCGAAGATACTCTACCGAAAAGTCGTCAGTAAGGGGTTCGGGTGCGAGCTTTTTTAACTCCCGGGTCTCGTTTAACTCGGCGGTTTCGACGATCTTCATCAGTCCGAAATGACGCTGATCCTGAAATACAAGCCGGCTGCCGTCCGAAAAACGAAAAACTGCGTGGGTAAATTTTGGATCCAGAGCTTCTTCGGAAAGAAGTAGAAATTTTCCGCTCATTCGGAGGTGTGTGATGAGCGTTCGTCCGTTGCTGAGATCAAATAGGACGTGCTTACCACGCCGATGCACAAAATTTATCGACGCTCCCCACAGGAGTTTACTAAAACGATGCGAATCCGTATCCGGAGCAAGGCGTTGTCGAAGCAGTTCCGCGTCCGCGATCTTACGATTTCGGACGATCGAATCGAGCGATCGGACGACGTTTTCAACTTCAGGAAGTTCCGGCATAATGATGGACTCTGCATCCATCTTAGGCGGAAGAATGATCGCTTCGCAAGCGTCGAGTTTAGCGTAAGAAAAAATGAAGAATAGCGGGTCAAACGAGTCTTGCGTGTTCGATCAACACGAAAAATGAGCACCTTTTCAAGGCAGTTGAGACCGAGACGGGATTAGGTTTTCGAGTAGTCCGGCAACGATGTCTTATCGCCCAAAACCGCTCCCGGTCGGACGCTGACATTTCTGCCGAGATAACAACTCCGCCCAATGATCGCGCCGTCGATCTCCGCTCCAGTGGAAATGCGTGCGTGGCCCCAGATCACCGAGTTTCTGACGATCACTTTTTCTTCCAAATGGACGCCCGGCCCTAAAACCGATCGCGATATTTGGGCACCGGGTTTTATGACACAGCCCTCGCCGATGATCGACGCTTTATCGATCTGTGCAGTGGTCGCGACTTCGCTGCGGTTGTCTCTCGATCTATCGATCGGCAGGTTTATCCTGCCATCTAGAAAGTCATGGTGCGCGGCTAGATAACTGGCTGGCGTCCCCAGATCGCGCCAGTATTCGTCATTCAAAATGTGACTGAAGAACTGAAGCTTCTGCTTGATCATCAGCGGGAACACGTCGTACTCGAATGAGGTGTTCTCTCCAACCGGAATGAGATCGAGGATATTTGGCTCCAGAACGTAAACGCCGGCGTTGATCGTGTTGACATTCTTTTCAGCAAGGATCTCCGGCGAAGGCTTTTCAAGGAAACCCAAAATTTCACCGGCAGGCCCGGTTTCAACCAAGCCGAATTTTGAAGGGTCCTCGACCGGTGTAAGAACTATGGTCGCCTCGGCCTTCTTCGACAGATGACTCTCGATAACGTCCTCGATCTTAAGATCGGTCAGAATGTCGCCGTTGAAGACAACAGTCGTTTCCCGGATTGAACCGGCTGCGAATTTGTACGCACCGGCCGTTCCCATCGGGCTAGGTTCGGTCAGGAAACGTAGAGTAATGCCAAGGTCGGAACCGTCTCCGAGCACGTCCTCGATCTTGTCTGGCTGATAGCTCAGTGACAAAGTGATATCCGTGATACCCGCCTTGGCGAGCGTCTCGAGTTGATAAAGCAGCAGAGGTCGATTCGCGACAGGAACAATCGGCTTGGGGGTGTAAACGGTTAGGGGTCGAAGCCGGGTCCCTTTTCCACCGGCAAGAATTAGTGCTTGCATAATAACGGGCTGATGAAGTTCAAGCCTAGGAAAATGACGATCAAAAATCAAAGACGGGCCGATAGAACTACATGTTAAACATTCCTAGTCATTGTTGACACTTTTTCGGTCGTTGTGCTACCTTATCGTTTGCAGGTAAGAACATTTACACCGCCTGTGACGCTGCGTAATTCGATCGTGACCGACTTCGATCCTCCTGCTACTACCTCTAACGTTAACTTAATTCCAAAATGGTTTTCGACAAGACAAAGGCAATGCGAAACGCCGAGCGGTTCCTGTCCCAGGGTAAGATCCAGGCAGCTATCGGCGAATACAAGCAGGTGATCGCTCATGATGCGAAAGACTTCGGGACGCTGAACATGCTCGGCGATCTTTATACGAAGAGTCTTGATAAGAAGCTCGCGATCGAGTGTTATACGTCGGTCGCCGAACACTACAGCAATCAAGGCTTCGCACATAAGGCTATCGCGATCTACAACAAGATCTGTCGCATACAGCCGGACTCGATCGAGATCTCCGCCAAGCTTGGCGACCTTTATAAATTCAAGGGAGCCGTCAACGAGGCTCGCACACACTACAACATTGTTGCTGTGGACCACGAACGCGGGGGCCGAAGACTCGAAGCTCTCGAAGTGCGAAAACAGATCGCATCGCTCGATCCGTCGGACACGTCGGTCTACCTTATACTGGCCGCCGCATACCTGGAGGAGAATCAGCCCGACGATGCAGCTGACGCCTTTGGCGAGGCGGCGGAGCGGTTCACTAAGAAATCACAGCATTCGGATGCTCTCGACGCAATCGAAAAAGCTCTCGAATTAAAGCCGACCGAGCCGAAGCTATTGACCGCTTTCGTAAAGGCGCATTTTGCCACTAGTACACCCGCCGTCGCAGTAGAGAGGCTGATCGAAATACAGACCGCCGATCCCCATAATCGGGATGTACTCGAAATGCTGGTCGACTGTCATCTTGAATCAGGTGATGGGGCCGCGGCAGAAAAATCGATTATCAGCTTGGTCGAAAAAGAGCCCACTTCTTATCCGAAGCTCCTCGACCTCGCTCGCGTTTATTTGCAGAGCTCGGATTCGGACTCTGCGGCGAGAGTAACGGCGATGGCGTCGGAACATCTCCTCCTGGCCGGCCAACCCGAGGAGCTGGATCTTCTCCTGACCGAGATCCTGAGCCTAGATGCCGAACAACTCGAGGGACTCCGTCTGAAAGCACGCCTCGCGGCGTGGCAGCGTGACGAAGCGGGAATGTACGATTCGCTTGCCCAGCTTGCACGTATATCGAAGGAGCGGGAATCAGTCGACGACGAGCGGTTCGCATTGTCGCAGCTTGTAATGATCGCACCGCACGAAC
>JBKJOR010000034.1:0-2876 GCA_046595575.1 Pyrinomonadaceae bacterium
CTAATCTTATTTTTGATTTATGCTTTTGCCCGCTACCTCAGTTACGGTGCATTGAGAGAGGATCTTTTGTATCGGCTGGGAATAAAAGTTTTTCCATTCGGCATTTATAAACGAGCCGGTCTGTCCGGTGCTGGGCAAGTTTAATGTTCAAGAAATATAAAAAAAAGACATGACAACAAAACTGATTTTCGAATTATTTTGTACCGCTGCGCTCGTGTTGTTTGCCACGCTTGGTACATTCGCGCAAACGCCGCGGACCGAAGCCGTATCTGTCGGCGAG
Source organism: Pyrinomonadaceae bacterium (assembly GCA_046595575.1). Lineage (GTDB taxonomy): Bacteria > Acidobacteriota > Blastocatellia > Pyrinomonadales > Pyrinomonadaceae > OLB17. The sequence continues at coordinate 281 of JBKJOR010000034.1, forward strand.
ATCGCGCCGGACTTTACGCTATCGGATACAGCTGGGGGAAAATTCACCCTATCCGAAGCGGTCAAGGAAGCACCGGTCGTATTGGTTTTTTATCGCGGCTATTGGTGCCCGTTCTGCGCTCATCAGCTTTCTGATCTTCGTGAGCTGCTGCGGAAAAACGACAAAGTTCGTATGTACGCGGTCAGCGTCGACCCGGCCGGAAAAACGATTCAAATGATCAAAAAGATCGAGGCTGACGGGAAAGGGAAGATAGCTTATTCGTTTCTGTCGGATCCCGGAGCGAAAACGATCGACGCGTACGGCCTTCGCGATCCGCGCTATAAAGACCAAAATGTCGACGGCATCCCCTATCCGACGGTGTACGTGATCGGCCGGGACCGTAAAGTTGCCTGGTCGAAACTCGAAAGAGATTTCAAAATGCGACCAACAAACACTGAGATCCGCGCGGAGATCGATAAGCTCTCGATGAAATAGAGTCGGTGTCTTTCGATCGACTGCATCTTGGGGTCGTCCTCGGAGGCGGCGCGAAACAATCGATCGATCCGCGGGGTTAATACCATGTCATTGGCGTACCTGAAGAAAGCGGTCGAGGAAAACGACGGGGAAAAGTTGATTCGTTACGTTCGCTTGCACTTCGGCGACGGCGACGAAAGTGTCGGCGAAAAAGAGGTGAATAAGGCTTGGATCGAAGCGTTAAAGTTGCTGCTGGACGTTCCGCCGACCGATCGCGAATTCATTGAATCGACTATCGCCGAAAATGACGCGTTGACGCTCGCCCATTTATTTTTTCGGCTGCATTTTTATTTTGTCGCGCGATCAGGCGAGTGGGTACACGATGGAAAGATCTAGTAGCAAAGAACAACTGCGCCCCGGCCTTTGGCATACGGTAAACGATCGTTATCCCGGCTCGATGATCGCTAAAGACGATCTCGTCCCTCTGGCTAGTCTGAAAAGACCGCTAGCGGAATCGCGCCTGACGTTCGTATCGACCGCTGGTGTTCAGCCCAGGCAGACCCTGCCCTTCGATACCGTCCATCCCGTAGGCGATTACACATTTCGCCGAGTGCCGTCGAATTCGAAACCCTCCGACCTGGAAATTCATCAACTCAAATATCCCACAGCCAGTGCTGAGCGCGATCTGAACGTGATCTTTCCGATCGAAAGACTTCAGGAGCTGGCAAGCGAGCGGATCATCGGCGGGTTGACGGACAATTTCTTTTCGTTCATCGGCTACAATATGGACGTCGAACGACTGGAGAGAACGTTGGCTGAGGACATAGCCGAAGCGGTCGAAACGGAAAAGCCGGACGTCGCTCTGCTTGCTCCGGCCTGACCGATCTGCCATCAGAGCATCGCGCTGGTCCAGCGTGCCATTGAACGAAGAGGCATACCGACAGTTTCGATCACGGTCGCGCTCGATGTGACCGAACACATCAAACCGCCGCGGGCATTGTTTCTTCCGTTCATGATGGGAAGTCATTTCGGCGTACCGTTTCACGCGGCATTGCAAAGAGACATAATCCTGACTGCACTGGGTAGAATTGAGCAGGCCGAAAAAAGCGGCGATATCTCTCATTTTCCAAAGACGTGGGCCGAAGCGCGAAAAGAAGGTAAAGAGATCGAAGCTCGTCGACACACAAACGAATAAATCAATGGCGCAAAAGATCACCGTCGGCATCGTTCAGTCGCGTCCGGTTTTCAATGATCTGACGGCGAGTCTCGAAAAAGCCGTAGGCCTAATTTCGACGGCCGCAAAAATGGGAGCATCGCTTGTTGCGTTTGGCGAAACGTACCTCGCCGGCTATCCAGCGTGGCTCGACCATTCGCCCACCGCCGCTCTCTGGGACCACGAACCGACAAAACAGGTCTTCGGCCAGATGCGGCGAAATAGTCTGATCGTTCCCGGCCGCGAAACAAAAGTTTTGGGCATTGCCGCTCGTGAAAACAATGTGACGGTTGTTATAGGCGTTAATGAACGCGTCGATCGGGGACCTGGCAACGGCACGCTCTACAACTCTCTTCTGACATTCGACGAGACCGGTGAACTCGTCAATCACCATCGAAAGCTGGTCCCGACTTACACGGAGCGGATGGTTCATGGAAACGGCGATGGTGACGGGCTGCGCACGGTTGACACCCTCTCAGGTCGCATTGGCGGAATGATCTGCTGGGAACACTGGATGCCGCTCGCCCGTCAGTCGATGCACAGTGCGGGTGAAGATGTCCACGTGGGTGTTCTTCCAACCGTTCACGAAATGCACCAAATTACTTGCCGTCAATATGCATTCGAAGGCAGATGCTTTGTTCTCGCCGTCGGTTCGATCCTGTTAGCGGAAGACATACCTGAAGAATTCCCCCTAACCGCGGGCACCGATCCGGCTTCTTGCTTGCTGCGCGGCGGCAGCTGCGTGATCTCGCCCGACGGATCTTATGTGGTTGAGCCGGTTTACGACGTGGAAACAATTGTAACCGCCGAGATCGACCTGTCGATCATCGACAGGGAGAAAATGACCCTTGATGTTTCCGGCCATTACCACCGGCCTGACGTTTTCGACTTCAACGTAAAACGTGACACGCGACAAAGTAATGGGTGAAA
>JBKJOR010000119.1:0-6042 GCA_046595575.1 Pyrinomonadaceae bacterium
TTTTCGACGCTTACCGAAGCTGACGTGAAATATCTTTTGCCCGACGGAACATCGGACAAGATGCTGCATTTTCTCGGGCAGGCTTTCCGGAGTCTCAACGACCAGTTGAAGGCCGAAGGTAAGCGCGATTATCTGTACAGCTATTTTGACCTTCGCGACCACGTGCAGAAACAGCAGTTCGGCAAAGAAGGCGAGAACGCCGGCGACGGCGGGAACGTGTCGTCGATACAAGGTTTGTTATGGCGGCTTGATGCTCGTTTCGATAGAACCGGCGGCATCTTTTCGGCGAGCGAACACATTCCGCTCCAGGAAATGTTCCAGCCCGGACGGTGTACGATCCTCGATCTGTCGGATATCGAACAGCCCGAACAACAAGTGATCGTCGGCACACTGCTTAGGCGCGTGAACAAAGCCCGAATGCTGACGACACGGGGCGAAGCTTCGACGGGAGAGAATTTTTTGAATTACCCGGTATTCACTTTGCTCGAAGAAGCACATCGTTTCGCGCCCGCCGGGGCGAGCGTTGTGTCAACCAATGTGCTGAAACAAATTCTTTCCGAAGGCCGCAAGTTCGGCGTCGGCATCGGGCTCATCACACAGCGACCGGGCAAGCTCGATCAGGACGTGCTGTCACAATGCATGACGCAGATAATCATGCGGATCGTAAACCCGATCGACCAGTTGACCGTCGCCCAATCGGTGGAGAATGCCGGCCGCACCATGCTCGCCGAACTTCCGGCGCTGACCAAAGGCCAGGCAGTGATCTCCGGCGTCGGCATCAATACTCCGGTGATGTGTCGCATCCGTCCGCGGCTGACGCAGCATGGCGGAGAGACCTTCGATGCACCGGGCGAATGGATGAAATGGCATTCGTCGGGCGAGAGCGGGAAACGCGAGCACGACAACGCACCGTATCTCAAACCAACAAGTGATAAGAAGCCGGAGAGTATCGGGAAGATGAGAATTTGATCTTGGAGCTTTGGGCTTGGCCCCTCGGTGTGCGGAAAAAGCTATGCTTTTCCGTCCAGACTCAAAAAATAGGGGCGGCTCCGCCGCCGGGGCCCAAGGGACGGCGGAGCCGCAGTGAGTTTTGCCGTCAACGGAAAAGCATAGCTTTTCCGCACACCGATCGATAGAGCCACGACTGAAAACTCCGCAACTAGCTCGAATAGTCGCGGTTGTCTCAGTTATTCCTTTGGCTCGTTCAATCGATACAGCTCCTTTGCATCGCCCTCTGCCAGGTCTTTCCTGACCAGCAGAACCAGGTCAACACCCGACCGGAGATGATAGGGGCCGTTAAATAGATACCTCGCGGAATACCTGCGGATGACCTCCGCGTCCTGGTCGCTCTTTTTCGCGACTATCATTTCCGCATCGGCCGTGTCGATCAGGCGACCGTGGAAATTCGCTTGCTTGTAGTCACGGAAATACCACACCATCGGCCAATAGTCGGGCGAAACCACTTCGATCTTCGCGTCGGTGCCCCGGCCGCTCTTTTCGGCGTAATATTCGATGCGATCGACGAGATCGTGAAACTCTTGATCCGTGTGTGCGTAGATCAGGGCCTGATCCTCGTCAGCGTAGTTCACGAAGTTGAGCTGGTACGACTGAAAGGCGAGGACGGCCGTTGCGGTCACGGCGAAGAGCGCCGCGACGATCTTCAGCGAAACATTCTTTGCAGCGGCCATCTCGTTGATCGCGTATCCGGAGACAATGCACATCGGGAGAAGAAAGCTGATCGCGAGCCACGGAGTTTTGTACGGGATGATCGTATACGCCGCCAACAATCCGAATGCCCAGAGCGTGATGAACATCGCAAGCCGGTGCCGCGCTTTAACGAACGCGATAATCCCGCCGATGGCCGAAAGCACGAGGATCGGAGCTTCGCTTTCCCACATCCATTCGAGATAGGCCCACGTTCCGTTCTGCGTGTGATCCTTGCTGCCGGTTTTTGTCCAAATAGCGTATGCCTCAACGGCGCTTCTGACACCCTCGAAATAAGTGAAGAAAGAAGAGAAGAAAAGTATCGCGATGTAGATGAATGTGAAGACGGCCGCGGCCGCTATTAATAGCCTGTCGGTACTCGAACCCAGAGCCGACCGAAAATTCGGCCAGGTGAGACTTCGGTCGTCGATACTTTCCCGCTCTTCGAGTGGAAGCGAGCTGCCCTCGTCCTCCTCGGGAAGCGGTACTTCCCCGATCCTGAATATCTTTCGCCAGATCGGAATACATGCGCAGGCGATCAGCATCGTACCGAGGGTAATGAACGCGGTCTCCTTCGTGGCGAACATCAGCGAGGCGCACGCGATCGCAAGAAGAAAATAGATCGGGCGGCCGTTGTTCCACGTCATCAGCATCCGCATCACGAGTGCTATCAGGACGAGCTCGACGATGAAGAATCCGCCGCGAAACGCCCATACCGCCGTCTCGCTATTTCCTCCGAGTGCGGAGGCGAGCTTTAGGGTCGACGGCAGAAACGAGACGAGCAGGACGAGCACTGTCCAGGCGATGGCCGAGACGCCCGGCTTGCGTTTCTCGATAAAAAATACGATCGCGAGCACGATCGCGAAACTCAGAAACACAAAGAACATCTCGTGGATAAAGTACCGCGAGATATAGACCATGCTCGGCGATAGAGCTAGGAAGAGTGCGGCGAACAGGCTGCCGATCTTACCGATATATCGTCGAAGGAAGAATGCGAGAACTACGATCAGCACGCCCCAGATCGCGACGCTCGCTCGCACGGAAACAGTCTCGAGTCCGAGGACTTTCGCGAAACCGAGCGAGATGTAATAAAGTGTCGGCCCGTGATAATTAGCCGGATCGTATTTGTATTCGCCGTCGCGAAATAAAGTCGTCAGGAACCATCCGTTGACGCCCTCGTCATGATGCAGAGGTTTTAGGGCGAGCCAGAAAAATCGCAGGAGACTTGCGATCGCCGTGATCAGAACACAGGACAGCCACCACATCAGATCCGTTGGCTGCCTGGCGTTCTCTGGTTCGTTGTTGTTCATGTGTCTTGCAATCTTGGTTCTGAGTAGATTCTAGCTACTAGATATTTCCGCTATCTGAAATCTGTTGAAAGACTTGTCATCGGATCCTGTAAAGGCGATATTGCCCGGACTCAGCCGCGATCGGAAACTGGGCGAAAAACTGTTCATTAGCTCCGCTAAGGCTTCGTTCCTCGGGCGATATAAGGACATGATCGATACCGTACTTTTCCATCAGAGCCGCCGCATCTGGCCCCCCTTGGTAAATTCGCTTCACGTCCGACTCGCGCGTTGAGTAGTCGATACCGTGCGACCCGAGGTGCCCGGGATATCGCATCAGAGACTGCCGGCCGGTGAGCACGATCGCCGTGTTATACGTCGGGGCGTTCAGGAACAATGAGTTAGCCGGTACACGGCGCTCAATCTGCTCAGCGATCTCCACGGCGTCGCTATCGAATACTTTGTAGTTGATCTGACCCGAAACGACACGCCAAACATCGAGAGCTCCCGATGCGATCAACACGACAAAGCAGACGGACGCACAGAACTTCCAGACACCGATCTCCCGATTCCACATCCATGCGATAGCAAGAGCCGCGAAAGGGATCGAGCCGACGAACCAATATATCAACACCTTGATATTGTCCCATTCCCACGGTGCAAGCTTCGCAATGTTTGAGACAAGAAACAGAAACGCGAACGGCAGGTAGAACAACAGTGCTGAGTGTTGAGTGGCGGCTGCTGAGCTCGCGTCATCCTGCGGGTGACGTTTTCCTTTGGCTTGCTTCTTCTTTGCGGCCTTGCGACTTTGCGGGCGGTCGTCAGCTTCAGTTTGCCCGCTCGCTGTCGATCGTGTATTCGCCATTTGGTGTATACCGATCAAGTAAATGCCAGCCAGTAATATCGGGATAAAAATCCCGGTATTCGTAAACCAGAACGAGAGAAAATTCTGCTCGCCCTTGTCCCATCCGAAGTGCCAGCCGAAAAACTTGCTCGTCTCGGTCGCGCTTCCGGCCATCGACCAGATCAGTTCTGGTAGAGCGAATACCGCGACGCCGGCAGCGAACGAGATCCACGTCACCCATTTTTCAGGTTTCAGGATGAACAGAAAAATCCCTACGACGAACAACACGGCAAGGCTGTGAAGATGGATCAGCGGAAGCATGCCGGCGAGGAGTCCGACGATAAAGGTAGACACGGGGAAGGGGAGACGCGGAGACAGGGAGAAACGGGGAGGACCTGATGGTGTGCTTCTTTTTGCCGCTTTCTCTGTGTCCTCTGTGGCCGTATTTCTCTTCAAAGCAAATTCCCGCCACAAATAACCCAACACTATCAACGTCAGCGGCATTCCGAGCAGGAGGCTGCGCTGGGTCATGAACAGTACGACCATCGAATTTCCCCAGCGAAATCCGTCACCGATCGTATAGTCCTTCGGCAGATGAGAAAGGAAATCGAAAAAGCCCTTCGCCTGTGACCAGTAGTCGCCGAGAAACCAAACGAAGCCCAGCCCGCCGCTAAAAAATAGTAACGGCGATGCGAGGCGGGCGGCGAGGCGGCTCTCCGTTAACTGCAGAACAAATCGTTCGAGCACGATCACGAGGGAGATCGCCCACGACAGGTTCTGCACAAACATCGCGTCGCGAACGCCTGCACCGAGTTTGACCGCAAAGGCCGAGAGAAGATCGGCGATGAACGGATATGAAAATCGGGCAGCCGCAAAGGAAGGATTTTCGGGCGGGAAATTGTTTGCTTCGGTGAAGCTGAATATCGCTCCAAGATGGAACGGCAGGTCGCCGAGATTCTGAGATCCTCCGGTGAAGATGCCGTCGGGCGAGACGATCATCGAACGATCGAAAAAGAAGAAAAAGAGAAGGAAAAAAAATGTGTAATAAGCGAGCCTGAAAAACCTGCGCCCCGGGGCTCCCTGAAGTTTGCTTTTTGCGTCGTACCAATTCCGCAAAAGTTTTTTGCGTTTATCGTCGGCGTAGAATAGCAGCAGTGCCGAGCAAGTTAGCAGTATCGCGACGATCACCACCGCTGCATTCAAACCAAATACTAACGTCAGCAGGAATCCAAGCGTGCCGAAGACCGCGCTGCCGATAATGTTTCCCGACGCGAGCCGCCACGATATCGGTGCATCTTCATCGATGAGGTAGGTGACCGCAAAACCACCCGCTGCGGCCGCAGCGATCAGAAGCATCGAAATCAGCATAAATTGAGCGAGGAATCTCGAAAGATAAGTTAACTCAAATTGCGCGGCTCGCAAAACAAGGCTCTCTTCCAAGCGAATGTTTCTCCCAACGGTGATAGAGCGGATCAGGCGGATCTCCGCCGATCTGAAAAATCCGATCCGCTAAAATCCACATCATCTGCGCGATCCGCGTCCAAGGGTTATGCCTTGATCGTTATGCTTTCTGTCTTTGCGGCGTTACTTCAAGGAAAAAAGTTTTTTGGCAAACGTCATATCTAGCCGCTATACTTTTCTGAACTTCCATTAGCTCTGCCAATACATTTTGAACTCGGGGATCCTAATATGAAAACGTCGACACTTATTCTCGCCATTGGTTTATCTCTGTCTACGATCGCAGTCGCGCAAGATTCGCCGTTCCGCAAACTGGAGATAATCAGCGGACGACAGCGACCGTCTATCATTGAGCGAACCGTACCGAGTGCGGAGATCAAAAACATCCAGATGCTCGATAACGGCTGGGGAATCGTGTACACCGCGGACTCGATCTTCAGATCGTCCGACTTTGGTGCCACTTGGGACCAATTTAATCTCAAAATCGCAGCTAACGAAAACATCAGTGCCGCTTCATTTGCCGATCGCACGATCGGTTATGCGATCGTGTCTGACGCCCGGACCTCCGCGGTCGTGCTGTTTCGGACCAGTGACGGCGGCAATAGTTGGCAGCGCCATGCGATCGAGCTCGACGGGCTTGAGTTTCACGAAGCCCAGACTCAGACAGGCGACCTCGAGGCGATAAACGAAGTTTCACTTTCGCTCGAATTCAGTGTTACGACCAGTTCTAACTTTGTCGGGTCGGTCAAG
>JBKJOR010000419.1:0-6473 GCA_046595575.1 Pyrinomonadaceae bacterium
GCCGAAACCAACAAAAAAGTACGAATCATTTCTCTAACTTCTCCTTAGCTCTTTGAATAAAGATCTTGATCATTTCGGTGACCTTTTTGGTCATCTCGCTGCTGATAAGACTCTCGCCTGCAAGCCCAGCCAGGTAATGCAGCTCGCGGCCCGATTTTCGACGAAGCTCGACCATCTGCGAAAAGTGGATGAGCGTTACGTTCTTTGCCTTCTCGAGAAAGTCTGCCGAGAACCGGAGAAAGTTTTGATTTTCGACTGCGACGGGGAACCATTCGATACGCTCCTTCGAGTTCTCACTAAGCTCGACGGCAAACTTCTGCATCATCTGGCCAACCACCGGGATCTCAGCCTGGATCTTCCAGTGTGCAACGCCCTTTGAATCTGTATGGATGCTGGCGATCCCTGGCATCAGCTCTGCGAAGTTAGTAACGTCGGTAAAAAACTCGCGCACCTTATCGACGCTTGTTTGCACCTCGATGTTGTCGCTATACCCTGCTTTTACTGTGAACATCCCCTTGAATACCCTCCTTTAGAAAACTCCATTGAATAAGATCGAATTAAAGAACGGCCGAGTCGTTGCCCGGAAAAGCCCTCGATAAAACGGCTCCTCGGCAAATAGGATCACATGCCCGCTACCGCGCGGTTCGTCGATAACGTATGCCGTTCCTTTGAGCAGCTTTTCCGTATTGCCTTCCCATGTAAAGCCGGAAATCGTGAGCGGCTTTTTTGGATTGGCATCAAAGACCAGAGCGTTCGAACCTTCCTTAGAATACCTGAAAAAATATCCGCTAGCGAGAATTACCGGAAGCTCGTCAGCGTTCACGCCGTACGTCAGATATGTCGTCCGGTCGACCGTCGCACGCATGATCGAACCGGGCAGCGCTTCGGGAACTCGATTGGCATTTGCCGATGGCGATGCTATGGGCGGAAGCGTCGGGGGGATGTTGTCGGCCTTGTCGGATCGCATCTCGACGGTCGGGTTCGGATCAAGTTCAGTCGCAGCGGATTTGCTCAAGGGAGTCGGCGAAGGCGTCGGCGAAGCTGAGGCGTCCTTCTTATCCTTCTCATCGTCGTCTTCGCTGCCGACCAGCTTTGCCGTCGTGAGACCGACATCTTTTAGTGCTGCGAAAACGGAAGCACCTCGCGTAGTGACAATGGTCCCACCGCTCGATGCCCACTCTTTCAAAATGTTGATTCCAGCCGGTCCGAACGACGAGAAGTAGCGGCTGACTGAACCGTCGGGCAATATCACGACGTTGTAATTCTTCAACCCACCGTTGCGGATGGCAGTCGTAGAGAGGGGCGTAAAGGAAATGCCGTATTTATCGAAAGTCCACCAAATAGATCCGTACGATTCGCCATCGACGCCTTCGTCACCGACGAGCGCGATCTTCGCAGCTTGAATTGCAACAACCGCCTCGCCGCCAACACCCGTGTCGCCCTCGTCAGCATATCCCGTGTTGGCCGCAATGACTCGAACACCCATCTCGCCCGCCGCTTTTGCAACCGCGTCGTGAACTGTTTCGGCATTCCGAGTAACTCGGATGACAAACGTTCCTGCCGGCCAGTTTCGACCGGCGGCATTCAATGAGCGAGTCGTCACCGCGACGCGGACGCCCTGCTGAGCCAGGCGTATCATCATCGCGGCGGCAGTGTCAGTTTCATACGGAACGATGTAGGCGATCTGAGCTCGGCCCGAAACCGATCCTCGCTTTTCGGCGTTTAAGATATCTTCCGTTACGCGATTTCCGGATACGGCTGTCGCGTCCTCGGTCCAGTATGCGTCGACACCGAAGGCGAGCGGCAGAGACCAAGCCGTGAGGTCGTAGAATCCGTAATCTTCTTTCGCCTGGCCCTTGCCTCGGAGTTGGTTCCGGTTGAACCGCCGCATGTTGTCATCGACAAATGCCTTGTCTTGCGGCGTGTCCTGTTCGAGGATGGTTTTAATGAGGATCCGCTGCGGCTGATCAAGATCGATGACGTATGATCCGGCCGGAAATGTGCGAGCTGCCGCCCTCGAATCTTTCTCCATGTACGTGTGGGCGGACGTCGACCGGAACGCAGCCGTCGCCTGCGTCACCTCGATATTCGAGCGACGGAGAACTTCGATAAGTTCCGCCGCTTTGACCCGATCGCTGCCTGATTCGATGACAACGCGCTTAATCTTTGACCTAGCATGATCCTGCATCCCCTTTGCCCGGAAGTCGTAAAAATCACGGATGCGTTCTGCCTTGCGCTGTGCCGTTACCTCAAGCGTAGTCATCGACGCTACATAGTGCTTCGCGATCGAGGATCGAAAAGTTGCGATCGTTCCGTCATCCCGCGTCCACCGCAGCCCCTTAAATCCACCGCCGTCGGTTTCGTATGTCATCCCGATCGCACCATTCAGCGCGGGGTACATGTCCCAGTAGCCGGGATAGAACGCGTCGAAAACATCCCGCACGTAGTATTCCCATTTGTTGGAATCAAAGGCGGCCGCATTCGCACGACCGTAAATGTCCATCCATCGATTGGACACCGGTTGCGGCAAGTTTGGATTGATCGGCAGAGCAACCGGCGGGAAAAAATATTGCGAAGTCTGTCCGTGATGGTCGACCGCCACGTGGGGGTTCCATTCGACGTACGCCTTCTGCATGTTCTGCGTTTCTTTCTGCGTCATCGCGAGCGTGTCGCGATTCAGGTTGAAACGATAGTGGCTGAGGCGACCGTAGATGCTCCACGGCTCGCGATGCTCTATCGCATTTCGATCGGCATTGCCGGTTGCGACCGAGTTGTACCAAGTGGCAAAACGCTCATGCCCGTCAGGATTCTCGCCCGTTACGACGAGCACGACAGTGTTCTTGAGAATGTCGAGGGTGCGAGCCTCGTTCGACGCGGCAAGCTGATATACCACCTGCATCATCGTCTCGAACGACGACGATTCGTTTCCATGTATCGTGTAGGCCATCCACGCGATCGACGGAATGTTCTGGGCAACAGTCGCTGCGTCGCCTGCCGAAGTCCGTCGCGGATCTGTGAGACGGGCATTTTGAGCCTTGATCTCGTCAAGCCGCGCGAGATTCTCAGGCGACGAGATCGCGACGAGATGCATCATTCGATGTTCGTTCGTCAGTCCGATGTCGAAGACCTTTACGCGATCGGGCGCGGCCTTCGCTATATCGTCGATCACCCTCTCCATCTGTGCATAGGTGGTGTGATGATCGCCAACATCGAATCTCAGGCTGCTCTGCGGGCGCGGAACATTCGGGCGGTAATCGCCGCGTGTGTAGAAATCGAATTTTTCCTCGGTCTGAGCGAACAGGGAACCGGCAAGGATCAGGCAGACCAGCAGTTGGACGAGTACATTCATGGTTCTCATAAGCATGGTAAACGTTGCAGAAGCTAACTAAGCAGAATCGGCTAATAAAGTTGAGACCTTAAAATACTAAACCGAAATAGTTTTAACGCAAAAAAGGATAGAAGGTTTCCGGAAGGGGGTTCAAACGAAAAGGTCGCTCAGCGGGCGACCTATTTCCTCAATCACCGTTCGTGAGCGCTACTCAGGGTCGATAAACCTCGCTTCGTCCGTATACGCGGGGAAGACGGTACGGGCTTTGATCTCGGCATTCTTTCCCGGGATCAGCAGACCGATCCCCATGAAATATGAAAGTGTGAAGGCTGTGGCGAAGTTGTCTCCGCCCTTGCCGCTCTTGGCCGCACGAAGCTTTACGGTTTGGCCATCGACGGAGAGAGTTGACTGCAGCATTACGCTGAGCTGTCCGCCACGTCCGGCCATACCCGGTTTCTTCGCTTTGGAGACGACGGCGAGTACCGACGAGTCTTTTGAGATCACCGTCTGGCCTGCGATCTTCACGTCCTCGGCAATCTTGAATATAACGACCTGACCCTCAGTAACTTTTCGACCACTTATTGTTTCAACCGTTATAACTTTTAGCTCTGTGCCGGACGGCAGTTCGATCCGCTCAGTTCCGTCGTTAGATATGTAACCGGCCGTGGCAGCCCGTTCCATCATGGCGACGATCACTGCATCGGACACCCTGGCGCTTTTAAGTCGTAAAAGGCCGGCCTCCGAAGCATCCAAAATGATCCTTGAGCTGCCGATCTTCGGAAGAAGAACGGCGTCACCGATGCCTGCGGAAACCATCTCAATGATACGGACATTGTTGATGACCTCTACTTGTTGCGCGACGAGAACTCCGCTCAGAAACATCATGATCGCAAAAGCCTCCGCGATGCGCCTGTGCAGCGTATTCACGGAGGCTGATAACATTTTAGTTCGTCGACTCATCCGACTACGGGGTCATGTTTACACCGAAATCAAAAAACTTCGAACCGATCCCGGCGTTTACATTCGAGTTTCCAGAGTTGAGGAGGTAGAATCCGTACTCACCTTTCCGGAGCTCTCCTGCTGAGGTTACTTTGAAAATTCCATTTCCCATATCTTCGGCTTTTAGCGGAACGACGTACTCATCCGAGAGTCCACCTTTGCCGCCCCAGGAATTTGTCTTTGCTATCGTGACCTCGCGATTGTCGCTGCGTTGATTGAACCGCACAAGGGTGAACTCGTTTGGTGTCGAGGGCACGCCGCTCGAGGTGTTCATACCGCCGCTCGCAGTATCGAGATAGAAATAGAAGACTGGGCTCGGCGTCGTCACCTGAAGACTTGCTGTGCGTCCTGGAAGGTTCGCTTTTGTCTTGACCTTTCCAAGTCCGAAAGGTGTGACCGCCGCCGTAAAGCCGCCGCCTGTTCGATTTTGAGCAGAAACATTCGGCTGAAGCTGCGTCATCTTTCGTGTTCCGTCCCTTTCTTCGTAAAGGTAGATCCCGAAACTGTGCTTTGCCATCGGGTCGTTCGGGTCACCGGACATCGACGGTCCAGCCGCGGTCGCAACAGATCTACCGCTTTTCGCCTCAAGCATAGCAGCGACGATGTCATCGGCGACTCCGGCCTGCTTGAGTTTGATCAGAGAATCGGTCGACAGGTCAAAATTCGACTTGCCCGACCGGATCTTTCCGACAATGATGGAAGGGCTGAGGCCGGCTTTCGCGAGAGAGATAACTTCGTCATTCGTCATCACCTCACCTTGGGCGGGCGTTGTCGCATAAAATGCCAAACACAGAATCCCCGCGAGCAACGTACTTGAAATGAAGCGTTGTTTCATCCTAATGGTCTCCTTAAGTTCTACGAAATTGCCGAGTAAAAAAAGGGTGAATAACAAATCGATCCGATCGGCCTTCCCTCAGAATATGTCATCTTCCGAGATATTGGTTACGGGCAGTGATCTTGAGATTTGGTCGGTAAACCCGCACCTTTATATCATAGACCGATCCGGGTTGCCTATCTTCAGACGGGTAATATCCGATGCTGTATATTTTTCGCAGCTCGTCGGCAATATTCGAGAATGCGTCGTTCAAATTTGTCGTTGACGAGACCTTGTAAAGCCGTCCTCCGGTATTCGTCGAGACGAGATCGAGAAAAGCTTTAGCTGCAATATAGTCCTGCTCCCGTTCGCCTTTTTTCGGAGCTGACTGAACGACGTAAGGGCGATCATCCTCGTCGTATCGGACCTCAGCGTCCTTGCGACGGCTCTTCTGCACATCCGAATAAGTGTCGTAGTAGATCGGATAAACGAGGACGTCCTCTTCCGCAAAAAATCTCTCGACCGACTTCGCAGTGGACCTAACACTCGCGGTGTCCACACCATCGCTTAGCAAAACGATCGCACGGCGTCCCGTAACGCCGGCGAGCTTATTACGGCCGACCATATCGAGAGTGTCATAGAGTGCGGTGCCCGATGCGATCTTTGCCCCTTCGATCGCTAGACGCAGCACGCGCCGATCGTTTGTTGCTTCGCACAATACCCTCGGTTTCTCGTCGAAAGAAACTACCATTACTCGATCGTGCTCGCGAAGCTTTGAAACGAAGATTCGCGCGGCGAGTTGGATGTCCTCAAGCTTAAAGACACTGGAGTAGCTCATGTCGAGTACAAGGACGACGGTGAATGGCTGTTCGTCATCCGAGAAATACGCGATCTGCTGACCGGTGCCGTTCTCAAATATTTGGAACTCGCTTTGGCGAAGATTTATGATCGGCTTTCCGTCGGAGGTAAGAATTCGCACAGGAATTGTGACGAGATCCGTTTTTACACGGACAATTTCGGGATCTTCCGGTTCATCTAACTTGCCAGCCATCGTTTTCGAGTGCGGCGATCGGCCGGAGAGCCGTGTTGAACCACTCTCTGAGTATCCAGTCGCTCGTCCGGACTGTGCGTACAGTTCAGAGAACGAAACTACCGCGGCGAAAATAATGACGAGAACGAGCTTCATAGGTGACGGAAAGCAGTATAACGCTGAAACGATCCCCCGCGAAGACGGATCATCAGACGACAAACGGAAATTTGGAGCTATCCGCACCGATGTCGTATACTCCTTCCTACCCTGGGCCACATGACGAATGCCAAAGAAAATACTGG
>JBKJOR010000343.1:0-2910 GCA_046595575.1 Pyrinomonadaceae bacterium
TCATATCGTACATTTCTGAAACTTTGCGGTCTGCGTCGGACAAGAGGCGGAGCGGCAGACTATTCTTTTCCGCAAAGCCCTTGTGCGAATCGACGGTGTCGGTCGAGATGCCGACGACCTCGGCTCCGGTAGCCTGATATTCAGACCAGTGATCGCGGACCGAGCAGAGCTGCGCTGTACAGACCGGCGTGTTATCGCCTGGATAGAACATAAGGACGACGGTCTTGCCGCGCTGATCGCCGAGCGTCCAATCGTTTCCGTCGCCGTCTTTCAACGTGAAGTCGGGTGCTTGTTCGCTAATGTTCATATTTCTCTCTTCCTACCTTTGCGAACTTAGCGGGCTTTGCGTGAAATCTTCTCACGCAAAGCTCGCAGAGGACGCAAAGGATTTATTGGTAATCCCTAATATCCCTAAAAGGTTCCTCCGCATCGTTAAAATCCGGCCGGTAGTAATGCGACGCCGATTCGTATTCCTGCATGAAGCCTTCTTCCATTCCTAACTCTTCGAGGAGCGAGATCGCGTTGAACCATTCGCCTTCGGATATGCGACGCGAAAGCAGAATGTATCGATCGTCGGTCGCTGCTTTGTTAGTCGCATAATATTGCGCCATCAGCGAGACTGCCGTTTTCGGACCGAGCTCGTCGCGAATCCAGCGTAGGTTTTCTTCGATGCCGGCAATGTCATTAGGCAGGATGAGCAAGCGGATCATCAATCCGCGTCGCAGCAAACCGTTTTCGTCGAAGACTAAACCGTCCTCCATCTGCCGGTGCATCTCTTTGATCGCAGCCCGGGCGTGTGTCGTATAATCGCGGACCTTCGAATATTGAAATCCCGCGTCGGAATCGGCGTATTTGAGATCAGGCAGGTAGATATCGACGATACCGTCAAGCAATTTCAAGACTTCGACCGAATCATACGCGTTCGTGTTGTAAATGATCGGCAGACGAAGTCCGTTTTCAGCCGCGATCAGGATCGCACGGGCCATCTGCGGTGCGAAGTGCGTCGGGGAAACGAACCCGATGTTATGACAACCACGGTCCTGCAGTTCGAGCATCATCTCAGCTAGTCGCTCGTGCGTCACCTCATTTCTCGTTTGTTCTTTCCAGGTTTGCGAGATCTGATAATTCTGGCAATAGACGCAGCGAAGGTTACAGTTTCCGAAAAAAATATTCCCCGCGCCGCGTGTTCCCGAAAGGCATGGCTCCTCTCCAAAATGCGCTGTATAGCTTGAGACGATGGGCAAACGCCCGGAATAGCACGCGGCGATCTCGTCATTCAAACGATCGTTGCCGCAGAGCTTGGGGCAAACGGTGCACGACGCGAGCAGCGATTCGAGCTGCTCGACACGGCCACGAAGCTCATTCCCCGCTAAGAGTGTCAGGTATCTTGCGTTCATCCTTGATACGGGCCAAGCCCAAACCGCCGCGTCGGCCTTTGGGCTTGTACTTGATCGCCACCTCGCGCGGAGCGACCTTACGGGCAAGCTCCCATGTAAAATCCATCTCGGCGTTGACCGTCGCCGTCGCCATCCGCGTCTCGCGGAGCATCAACACACTTCCCCAAAAGAGAAACATTATGCCCACTATTCCCACCGGGATCGGCACCCATCGATACGTGCTGAAGAAAGCCGCGATCGCGATCGTCACGCTGGTAAGCACGAACATTCCTAGACCGAAATAGAATGCCTGCATCGCCCGCTGCAGGATCCGAGCGCGGCTCGTGACCTTGTCTAACAGGTCAACGATAACCTCGACCCGTTTTTCGTAAAGTGGTATCTCGCTCTTGTTTTCGGTGTAGATAATGTCCCCGAGCCGTTCTTCTAGTTGGCGAACACGATCAACGACCCGGCCTAAACGCGTCGACGTCGACAGCACCAGCGAACCAGTAGCCGATATCAACAACGCGGGCGTGACCATCGCCGTCAGGAATTCGATCGTCGAGTTCAAGGCGTTAGGATTTATTAGTTCTGTCGCCATCAGTTGAAATAGAAGGAAGCACCGTAGTCAGCTTTTATTAACCACAGATCACGTCGATGCGGCTGCTCAGAGTGATTAAGAAATTCTATCCGCCTTCATCCGTCTGATCCGCGTCATCGGCGGTTAATACCCATCGTTTCGGAGTCGATATCGGGCTCACAGGCGCTCGTGTTTCTGTCTGTTTCATCATAATCTTTCCAAATATGAATGCAACCGACCCCGCCGGAACCGTAGCGGCCGTACGTCATGAGAGCGAAGTCCTGAAAAATAATCCGTTAGGCGACCCGCACGTTCGCGATCTTTTCGTTTATCTTCCACCCGGTTACGAGACGAGCGGGGAGCGTTACCCGACAGTCTATTGCCTGACTGGATTCACCGGCCGCGGGAAAATGCTGCTCAACGACAACGCCTTCACGCCTAACCTTGCCGAAAGAATGGACAAGCTGATCGCGGCGGGAAAGATCAGGCCGATGATAGCCGTGATGCCTGATTGTTTTACCCATTACGGTGGCTCGCAGTACATCAATTCGACAGCGACCGGGAATTACGAAGACTATCTGACGCAAGAGATCGTTAAGTTTGTCGACGCCAATTTTCGTACGATCGACGACCGCGGTTCGCGCGCTGTCATGGGTAAGTCATCGGGTGGCTACGGCTCGCTGATCATGGGCATGCGACATGCAGATATTTTTAGCCTGATATGTTCGACGGCCGGAGACGCCTATTTCGAGTATTGCTACCCGATGGATTTTGCAAAGGCGTTTCGCGCTATCAAAGGCGATCCGAAAAAATTCATGCGAGATTTTTGGGCAACAGAGAAGCAGGGCAAAGATTCCCACGCGGCGATAAACACGATCGGGATGGCCGCGTGTTATTCGCCAAACGGCGCGGACTTTGATCTGCCGTTCGATCTTACGACAGGCGAGATCCGCG
>JBKJOR010000438.1:0-8444 GCA_046595575.1 Pyrinomonadaceae bacterium
CGACCGGACTGGTAAGGGCTTCGAGTGGTGCGACGGGGCGCATGGAATAAAAACGCCAGTTACCCATTCGAGTATCGTCTCCAAACGCGATCGGTTTTGCAGTTTGATTACCTGTAAAAGTGTAGTCGGCGAGCGCATGAATGCGCCGCCAGACTCCCCAGTAGTCGTGGGCGTTGACGTTTCCAGAGCCGTCGGCGTCGCTGGGATTTCCGGTGACCGGCACGCCGTGTCCGGCGTTCAGCGAGCAGGTCGTCCGAGCGCTGCGGACTACCTGCCAGCGGCGTTCCTGAACTTGAGGGAGACGATTCCAAATATCGTTTTGCGAAATGAGATGATCGTTCGTTGCGTCGTCCCAGTAAACTTGAACCACCAGCTTGGCAGCGGCGGGGATCTGGTCGAAGCTCGTGTTCCACGAATACCACGCCGCCATTACAAACATAAACAAACCATTAGAACCCCAACCAGCAGCGACGCCTCGTCGACTTAGTTCGGGCACCGCTCCCGCACCATAGGAGTGGCCGGCGAAGCCAACCCGGGAAGTGTCCATCACGCTGCTATACTGCTCGACCGCAAGTTGAAAACCGGACCAGATCTGCTGATACCGCGTGGGATGGGCGACGAATAAATTTGCGGTGTATGGGGCGAACACAACTATGTAGCCGTTGCTCGCCATCTGCTGAAGGAGCGCTTCATAGTAAAGGTAACTAGTACCGCCGAAGCCGTGGGCGAAAAATATTATAGGTACGCGATTCGTCGCTGATGCATTGCCTGGGACAAAGACGGAGACAGGTCCCGGCACACTCGGGTCCGGATGTTGTAGCGTTTGGCGGGTCACCGAATACGGTCCTTTGCCACCGTACTCCCCAGCGAGTGGCAGCGTCGTTACCTTGAATTGTGCACACGGCGCTACCTGAGCGTGAATCGGGGCAGTACAGCAAAGGACTAGCAACGCGACGCAAAAAAATATTACTCGTCTGTTAGTCATACGATGATTATCGGCATCCCTCACAATTCTAAATTACGGCGCGTCATTGTTCGAAACGATTTTCCAAAGCTTAGTACGCACGCCGGGGAACATTCTATGAAGATCGAAATGTTTTGGTACTAATGTGGTGCTCCAAGTCATTTAATCAAATGTCGATCGACTTCCGCGTGCTTTTTTGGAAGGATCAGACTAAAAATCGTTCCCCGTTCGGCATTCCTCGCAAGAAGCTTCCCGTCATGTTGAGTGACGATCCTGTGCGCTATTGATAGCCCCAGCCCGGAGCCTTTATCCTTCGTCGTAAAGAATGGATCGAAAATACGATCGAGGATGTCTGGCGCAATACCGCCACCCGTATCTTCGACCTCCACAATGACGTCGCCTTCGTCCTGAAGCGTTCTAAAAATTACCGTGCCTCCTTTCCCAATCGCCCCGAAGGCGTTCAACGCGAGGTTAAGAAGGATTTGCTCGATCTGTTCCGGATCCAGCTCAACGTCGGGAATATCCACGGAGAGTTCGTGCTCAAGCTGTATGCCAAGTTCTGCTGCCTGATTTTCGAGGAGCACGATCACTGATGTGATCAGGTCGTTGAGATTCGCCGATGTTTTGGAAAGTTTCGGTGGCCGGGCAAAGCGTACAAATTCGCCGACCAGCTTGTCGATTCGTTCGATCTCGATCTTAGCGATATGAACGAACTCGCGCCGCGGACTGTCTTCAGCGATCTCGTCCTCGAGAATTTCCACGGCACCTTTGATAGCCCCGAGCGGATTCCTTACCTCGTGAACTACGCCCGACGCGATCTCAGCAAGTGATGAAAGCCGTTCTGCCTGAAGCAGCTGGCCAACCGTTTTCCGTAAATCACCGTAAGCATTCTGTAGCTCGGCGTGGATACGCTCGGCCCGTTCATATTCCCGACGCTTCTGATCGCCTAACCAGCCGGTTACCGCGCCGATTACAAAAAATAGAGTGATCTCTGCATATTGATTGAGGGCATAGTCGTAGTTTTGATGCTGCCAGTGAAGGGCGATATGCGGTACATAAGACAGGCTTGCCAAGCCCGCCGCTCCTAGCCCGCCCCGCCAGCCGTACCAAAGAGCCGCCAGAATTATCGGAATGTAATAGAGGCGCTGATAGATCTGATGGAAGATTAAATCGTCCACCGGTGTGAGAAAGTGAAGCGTCGAAATCGCCAGGATCGCGCCGGAGAGACCAAGTATGGCTATCGGGAAACTTCTTTTATTCATCCAACCCAAACTTCTGCATTCGGTATATCAACGCACTCCGCGTGATTCCCAAATATCGCGCTGCTTGGGACTGATTTCCGTTCTGCATTGCGAGGGCATAGCGAATGATCTCGCACTCTACTTCCTCAAGTGATATGCCGTCGGCGGGCAATTCGAACTTAACGTTTCCAAATACCTGGATCGGCTTGGTGATATAGTCGGGCACGTCGGCCAGCGTTAAGCTATTTTCATCCGAGAGGACTACCATCCGTTCAACAAGATTCTCAAGCTCCCGCACATTTCCGGGAAATAAATAATTCGACAGAACCCTACTAACCTCCCGAGTCATTTTCAGATTTTCAAAACCGTGCTTTTCTTTTGCTCGGCGAAAGAAATGATTGACAAGCAGCGGAATGTCATCGGGGCGAGTACGGAGCGGCGGGATACCCACAGGGACCACCGCCAGGCGAAAATAAAGGTCCTCCCGGAACGATCCCTCCTCGATCATTCTTTCGAGATTTTGATTAGTTGCAGCAATGATCCGGACGTCAATCTTACGCGGAATACTTTCTCCGATCCGGACGATCTCTTGCTCCTGAAGAACACGAAGCAGCCTCGGTTGGAGAGGTGTCGGCATCTGGCTGATCTCGTCCAGAAAGATCGTCCCACCCGTCGCATGTTCAAACTTGCCCTTGGTATCCGCTGTCGCGCCGGTAAAGCTGCCCCGCTTGTATCCAAAAAGCTCCGCCTCGATCAAGCTTTCCGGAATCGCGGAACAGTTGACCGGAATAAACGGGGAGCCTCTGCGTTTACCTGAAAAATGAATGCCCTTCGCGATGAGCTCTTTCCCTGTACCGCTCTCGCCGGTGATCAGCACGGTCGCATCGGAGCGGGCGACGCGGCCGACGACGTTCAGTACTTCTCGCATCGCCGCGGACTCGCCGATAACGCTTTCAAGGCGAAACTCTCTATCGACCAACTCGCGCAGTTGGCGGTTCTCGTTCTTTGTCTGGCTGAAAGTAAGTGCCCGCTCGACGGTGAGCAGTATTTCGTCGCGGTTAAATGGCTTGTTGATATAGTCGAACGCGCCGGCCTTGACTGCGGCGACCGCGGTCTCGACCTCACCGAATGCCGTAATTACGATCACCGGATTCTCCGAACTTCGTTCCTTGATCTTATCGAGAAGTTCCAATCCGGAAAGCTTTGGCATTTTCAGATCCGTAATCACGCAGTCAATTTCGTTGGAGTCAAATAACTCCAACGCTTCCCTCCCGTCAGCGGCGGTTACGACTTCGTATCCGGCTCCCTGTAGCTGAAATTCAACCACACGGCGCAGGCTGTCATCGTCGTCCGCGAGCAGGATTGTTTTTTTGAGGTTGTTCTTCACGCTTTGGCCGCGGGTTTCCGGTCTGCCAGCCAAACTTCGATCGATCGCAGCGCTTCGATCGCCTGCGTTGTTTCACCTACTTGGACAAGTCGGCCGAATTCCAAATACCGCTTCGCGAGTTCGTCGATAAGCGAGGCATCCATGCTTATCTCGGCGACGAGCTGTTTTGCAGACTCATCTAACCGGACCGAGTTACGATCTTGAAGCGATCGAAGTGTGCCGATGATTCTCAAGGCGGGTGCATCGAGCTGCCGCTGGAAAGCGATAACTGCCTCCTCTAAGGCGCGAAGCTGGCGTTCACGCCAGTTGGTCTTCCAGAGGAAGATGCCGAAAGCGAGAGCGATGACTAGATAAAAACCGCGGAAAACCAAAGCGGTCGAGTGAGGAGTAAATATTTCCGTCCATAAACTTCCGGCGTGGACGTCTGCTCCTATCTCAACGTGCATCACGGCATCTACAAGCCAGGCCAGGATTCCCAGACCGATGCCGAACCAGATCTCTTTATATCCTTTGAAAAATTTCATACTTCTAAATTTCTCATCTTTGATGCCATGACATTCGGGCGTGCTACTGTCTCATCTCAAAGGTAAGTGTCGTCCATTTTGATTCGTAGTTTAACGCCGGGTCAGTGAGTTTCGTCATGTTGATAAATTTCACGTACCATTTGCCGGCTCCCGCCAGCCGCAGTTTTACCATACCTTTCGAGTCGCTGCGTAGTTCGGGCGCGACCACGATCTTGCCGTTTTCTTCGCGACCAGCCAGAACAACCTGGCCTGCGAGTGGCTGTCCATCCCTCAGACACAAGATCTCGATCGTATCTCCCTTTTTCAAAGCATACGGATTCTGTTGCGGCACTAACTCGACCGGATAGCCGAGAACCGTTTTGTAGTCATCCGTTCGTTTTTTACCGACCTGCAGGATCGCTTTGACGTGCTTGGAATAACGCTCCTTCGCATCCTTCTCTAGCTCGCCAGTTTTTCTTCGTTCTTCAAGTGTGTCAGGGAGGCCGTCCTCTTTTAGATATTCATTGAAGTCGGTGGCTTTGAGAGCGATCTCGCGTGACTTGGTTGAAAGCCCTACGACGTATGTTCCCTCATCGCCCGTCTTCAGATTCATGTACGCCGTAGTTTCGTCTTTGGTGAAATCGGCCTCCTTTGGATGCGTCCGTTTCCCGGCCGAAACAATACTTACATCGTTCAGGCGCGCGAAAGAAACCGCACCTTCGCTCGCTTGAAAAGTGCCATTCATGATCTTGACGCTAAACTTCGAGTTCGGCCGCAAGAAAAAGCTGTCTGTTTTGAGAAACAGATCGTGGGCAAATACTGACGCGGCCAGCGACAGCGTTAGAATCCCCGTAGACACCGTTAGTTTTTTCATTTCGATTTCCTCTAACCTGTTTTCAAATGTTCGCGCCCACACGTTCCCCGGTTTTTTGGGCGTCGGCTGTTGATTAGCTTAACTTCACGTACTATTTCTCGTCTCGATTTCCTGTCTACCTGATTTCGAATGTCAGCGTCGCCCATTTCGATTCGTAATTAAGCTTTGGGTCGTCGATCTTGATCATGTTGATAAACTTCGCATACCACTTCCCGGCACCCGTTAGTTTAATCCTAATCACGCCCTTGGCATCGCTGCGGACGCTTGTCTCTGCCGACAATTTACCTCTCGCTTCAGACCCAGTAATAACCGTCTGTCCCACGAGCGGTTTGCCATCCTTCAAACACAAGATCTCGATCGTGCTTCCCCTTTTCAGTTTGTACGGATTAGCTTGTGGCACCATTTCGACGGCGTAGCCTAGGATTGTCTTGTATGAATCGGATTGCTTGTCGCCGACCTGCAAGATCGTTTTGACGTATTTGGAATAACGGTAACGACCATCTATCGTAAGCTCTCCATCGCGCGTCCGGTTGTCTAAAATGTCGGGAATGCCCTCCGCCGTCAGATAGTTGTTAAACTCTTTGGCCGGAAGCGAATTCTCCCGCCCCATCGTAGAGAGGCCAACGACATAGTTGCCTACCTCCGTCGGAACGAAATTCAAAAACGCCGTGGTTTCGTTTTTCGCGAAGTCAGTCTCTTTCGGATTCGTGCGAACGCCTGACGGCGAAACGATGCTGACATCGGTCAACCGCGCAAATGAGACGGCTGCTTCGCTCGTTTGAAACGTGCCGTTCATGGCGCTGATAGAAACCTTCTCATTGATCTTGGCAAAAAAGCTGTCCGGTTTTAAAAACAGGTCGTGCGCTAACGCCGGTAGAGCTAGAAGTGCACTCATCAGGAAGGAAATAATTATTTTGCTCGTCATATGTTTTCGTGTGGTGAGACTTTCCGGGATCGATGTAAACGGATTGTCCCAAATAAGGTGTTGAACCGATTCGTCTCTTCGATCTGTTCAAATCCCGCACCCGCCAGTAACTCCGGCAGAAGCCCCTTGAAATTGTCGTCAGTTGTGTCAAAACCATCGAGGAGTTGGATCAGCCGCGACGACAATGCCGCAATTGAGTTTGACGGCAGGCCCCAATCCGCAATGTGAAATGAGCCACCTGGTTCCAGAATTCTTTTCACTTCGGCGAGAGTCCTTAATTTATTTTCCCGCGTCAAATGATGAAAAAACAGACTCGAAACAACACGGTCAAACGACGCATCGGCATAGGGGAGATCGAACGACATTCCTTCGTCAAAAGCAATTTCGAGGTCTCGTGCTCGTGATTTACCTCTAGCGATGCTTAGAATTTTCGGGTCTCCGTCGATACCCGTTATATGAGCCTTCGGCGCTTTTGTTTTAAGCAGCATCGTCAGCGTTCCGGTTCCACACGCTAAATCCAAAACTCGATCAGTGTCTTTGACGCCGGCTTGTTCAACCAGAGCCCTTTTGAAGACCTCGTCCCGCATCGTTAGCCGCACCACCGTATCGTAAAAAGGCGTGAGCCATTCGTAGCTTAATGCAGGAATGTAATTTTGTGGTTTAACGACCATACTCGATTAGCTTTTCAGAGACCTTTCCCGATCGTTTCGTCGCTTCGCGTTCCTTTTGCCGCTGCGGTTCGTTGCTCTCGGATACATACTGGTACTCGCAGTTGGCTGGGTCATTTCACAGCTTGAGATTTCTCAAACGGAGCGCATTGGCTATCACAGACACCGAGCTAAACGTCATCGCCGCACTTGCAATTATAGGGCTGAGGAGAAGACCAAAGACCGGATACAAAGCGCCCGCGGCGATCGGGACCCCGATCAGATTATAAATAAATGCAAAGAACAAATTTTGACGGATATTCGTCATTGTGGCTTCGCTTAGTTTCTTGGCTCGTATTATTCCGCGGAGATCGCCCTTCAAGAGGGTAATAGTTGCGGATTCCATTGCTACGTCCGTCCCCGTTCCCATAGCAATTCCGACTTCGGCTTGAGCCAGGGCCGGAGCGTCGTTGACGCCGTCGCCTGCCATAGCTACGATTTTGCCTTGGGCTTGGAGCTCTTTGACCTTTTCCGCTTTTTGTTCGGGCAGGACATCCGCGAAAACCTTGTCAATGCCCAGCTTTCGAGCAACGGCTTCTGCAGTTTTCGCATTGTCGCCCGTCATCATCACGACTTCGATCTTCTGACGATGTAATTCTTCAACTGCTTCTTTCGCCGATTCCTTGATGGTATCGGCAACACCGACGAGCCCGACCAGTTTACCTTCCACCGCGACGAACATCACGGTTTGGCCTCCGGTGCGTAGCTCGTCCGCTTCTTTGCTGTGAGCAATATCGATACCGTTATCCTCAATCAGCTTCGCGTTACCGAGCAAAACCTTTCGACTATCAATCGTGCCCAGAACTCCTTTACCCGTGATCGACTCAAAACTCTCGACCTTTGCAAATTCAATATTTTTTTCTTCCGCGCCTTTTATGATTGCTTCTGCTAAAGGATGCTCGCTCGATCTCTCGAGACTGGCGGCAAGACGAAGAATTTCTGATTCATCCAAATCCGACAGTACGACGACCTTTTGAAGACGAGGTTTGCCTTCCGTGAGAGTTCCCGTTTTATCGACGACGATTGTGTTGACTTTTTCCAAGATCTCCAGGGCCTCGGCCTTTTTTACCAGGACGCCATGCCTTGCGCCGTGTCCGGTGCCTACCATAATTGACATCGGCGTTGCCAAACCTAGAGCGCACGGGCAAGCAATAATTAGGACGGAGACCGCCGCGACCAGTGCGTACGCAAAACTGCCAAAAATCATCCACACGACAAACGCGACGATCGCCACGACAATCACAGCCGGAACAAAATAAGCCGAAACAACATCAACAAGCCTTTGAATAGGAGCACGGGAGCGCTGAGCCTCGCCGACCATTCGCACGATTTGCGCCAAGAGCGTGTCGCTGCCCACCTTTTCTGCCTTCATTACGAAACCGCGTCTACCGTTGATCGTTCCGCCAATAACTTTATCGCCCGCCGTTTTTTCAACCGGGATCGACTCGCCGGTTACCATTGATTCGTCAATCGACGTTTCGCCTTCCAAAATGGATCCATCGGTCGGAATCTTTTCGTTTGCCTTGACTCTTAAACTCGCTCCGATCTGGACGTTTGCCAACGCGATTTCCGTTTCCGTTCCATCATCCCCAACGACGATTGCCGTCTCTGGAGCAAGCCCTAAGAGTTCTTTGATTGCGCTCGAGGTCTGGGAACGGGCGCGAAGTTCAAGAACCTGTCCGAGCAGTACCAGGGTTGTGATCACCGCCGTGACTTCGAAATATGCCGCGATCAGTCCTGTATGTTCGCTTCGCATCGAGGCCGGAAAGAGATTTGGAGCAAACAAAGCAAACAGGCTAAAGCTATAGGCGGCGCCTGTGCCGATCGCGATCAGCGTGAACAT
>JBKJOR010000079.1:0-8693 GCA_046595575.1 Pyrinomonadaceae bacterium
GGCTTCAAGGGCAATCTCGATTCAAAAACCGCTTGCGGCGATGTTTTTCTGGAAGGAGACTTCAAAAGCTTGTCAGCAAAAGCTACTGACGGAACTGTGACGCTCACTCTGCCTGACGGAGCGAATGTAACCGTCACGTCGAACACCGAGGTCGAAGCCGACGGAGTTTCGTTTGTCCGTGAGGATGAGCGGACGTGGAAGCTCGGAAGAGGCGATTCAAAGTATAATTTCGATTTCAATGAAGGCAAACTCGTCGTGCGCAGCATATCCGCGATGAACTCCTACTAGTCCGGTGCCCTGCGAACTTTCTTGTCGGGCATTTATTTTGAAACAAATTGACCCGATCGCCGTTTTAGTCAGCAGTAGGATTTCCGTTCTTCCCCGCTTTCATGTGTCAGGTGCAGTAATGAAGAAGCTTTACCCCGTCATTATCATCTTTCTCCTTGCCCTTTGCGCAATTGCTCAGCCAAACGTCAGCGACGCTGTCGTCGTAGCAAGTGAGACCCCCAATAACCCGTCGAATGATGATCCAGAGATCGCTGCTCCGAAGAGATCCGGGATCGAGATCCCCTCAGCGAAAGCTAGACCGATAACAGTACCAAAGATCGACCTTGCGATGACGATCGACGGTCGGCCGGATGAGGACTCGTGGAAGAATGCTGCCGTGTTCAAAGATTTCTATCAGACGAGTCCCGGCGACAATATCGCACCCTCGAAGCCCACCGAGGTGTTGATGATGTATGACGAAAAACACCTTTATATAGCTTTCAAATGTTGGGACGAGAAGGACAAGATCCGGGGTAGCCTTGCCAAACGCGACAATGTCTTCGGCGAGGACCATGTGCGGATCTGGCTAGACACCTACAACGATCAGCGGCGGGCTTATGTTCTCGCCTTTAACCCATACGGAGTGCAGCAGGACGGCATCTACACTGAAGGCCGTGGTGCAGATTTCTCCGTCGATATCGTCATGGAGTCGAATGGTGTAATTGAAGACTGGGGTTGGTCGGTTGAAGTAAAGATACCCTTCAAATCGCTTCGTTACTCGGCCGGTAAGGGCAAGATGTGGGGATTCAACGCTGCCCGCAATATCGAACGGTTGAACGACGAACTTGATCAGTGGCTTCCGGATAATCGCCAGATCTCAGGCTTTCTGATCAAGCACGGAAAGATCACCGGTCTCGATGAGATTAAATACGAACGGACCCTCGAGGTTGTGCCGAGCATCACCGTAGCTGAAACCGGGCAACGCTTTGCCGCTATCGATCCGATAACGGGGCGCTTCGTGAACCAACCGATCAAGCAGGACATCGGCGTGAACTTGAAATATTCGATATCACCGAACATCACGCTTGACGCCGCGATCAATCCCGACTTTGCGGAGATCGAAGCAGATGCGCCGGTCGTCACCGCGAACCAACGCTTTCCTATCTTTTTTCAGGAGAAACGCCCGTTCTTTCTTGAGGGTGCGGATATATTCCAGACACCGATCTCGATCTATAATTCGCGCTCGATCATCGATCCTGACTTTGCGACAAAGCTGACCGGCAAGATCGGGAAAAACTCGTTCGGTTTCATGGTCGCTTCCGACAACGGCCCAGGGAATTTCTCAGAAGATGAAAGTCTCCAGCCCGCTAACAGAGAGTTCTTGAAAAAGAATGCGCTTTTCAGTGTGCTTCGCGTAAAAAGGGATTTCGGAAAAGAAAACCACATAGGCTTTTTCGGGACTTACCGCAGCTTTCCGGAACAGAAGAATTTTCTCGGCAGCGTCGACGCAAGGATAAAGATAAATCCGAAACTGACAGGGCAGTTCCAGGTCGTCGGAACGAACTCTCGACGATGCTTTTTCGACAATGCGTTCGAGCCGCTCGTCAACCCGGTGGAGGCAAAGCGTAACCGTGAGGTCTGCGGTACCGGGCGAACAAGCCTGAATGAGATCAACAACGGGACTTTTAACGAATATCGCACCGGTAATGCGCTCGGGTATTATGCCAATCTTGATTACTACGAGGACAGGCGCGGCTGGTATCTGGAAGCCGGTGGCCGGACAAAAGATTTTCGCGCTGATGCCGGATTTACGCGACGGACCGATACAAACTACGTGTTTGCAATGCACCGATGGAGCACAAAGTCGGAGCCTAAGAACACGATCATACGTGCCGACTGGAGGCAGTTTACCAGCGTCGATTACGATTGGTCGGGACGCCTGCAAAATTGGCGCGTGGGTAGCAACATTCGAATGTCACTCCAGCGAACGATGTTCCTTTTTCTCGACGGTGGAGTTTCGCACGAAAGGCTTTACGAGGAAGAGTTCGGGCTGAAGCGAATGCCGACCCGGATCGGTCGTTTCGCCGGTGCCGCGACGCGCTCGACGTGGCAGCAATTCTTATACGCGGAAGTCGGCCAAAATCTTAGCAAGCAAATTTATTACTCCGCGTGGGTCAACTATCGCCGCAATGCCTTCGACTTCTTCTTCCCGGCAGGCAACGGTCAGATCAATCCGGGCCCGGGACAGTCGCTGGACTCGGAGATATCCGTTGAATACAAACCGATCAATCCGCTTCGGACTTCGATCAGCTACCGTAAAAGCCGTTTGGTCAGAAACGATAACCGCGTCCGAACTTTCGATGCGGACATCGTGAGCGTTCGCTCGACCTATCAGTTCACGCGGTTCATATTTACGCGCCTGAGGCTCGATTACGATTCGCTCCGGAGCAACTACGCCGGACAGCTACTGTTCGGTTGGAATCCGAGTCCGGGCAAGGCCTTTTATATTGGCTACAACGACAACTTTAATTACAACGGTGTCAATCCGTACACCGGTCAGGTAGACCAGGGATTCGAACGTAACAGCAGGACGTTTTTTATGCGGGTCTCGTATCTCTTCCGAAAGAGTCTATAAGTTCGTTTGCTCCTCCTAAAGGCAAACTTGGGGTGATGGACAATGTGCCTGTTCATCGCCCTTTTTACGTCTTTAAAGCCGGATCCTAAGCAGCGTTAAGAAATGAAAATACTGATTCTGCCTGGATATGAACTCAAGCACCTTAAGCGGCTGATTAAAGTTCTTGAATTTTCTTAAGCACTAGTGTATAAGTCTACCCGGACATTCATTCTCGATTCACAACAATCGCTGCAAGTTCAATGGAGGCCAAATGAAGCTGACCCGAAGTCTATTAGCTCTAGCTCTAGCTTTTTCTCTTAGTTTGCTATCTTTCCTCGCTCTTCCGCTCACGACCGCGACCGCTCAGGAAGTAAACCCCGCACTTCAGCGTGGATACCGGACCGGCTATTCGGATGGCTACATGGCTGGATACCGAGATGTCATCGATAACGTCGCGAAGGATTTTGTAGGTTATCAGGAATACACCGATGCAAACCGGGCGTACAACAAGGATTACGGATCCGTCGAGGACTATCGCGACGGCTATAAACAAGGCTTCGAATCTGGATACGCCACTGGCTTTGAGAAACGCTCCTTCGATTCCGGAATTCCTAACGGACTGAACAAAAGGGGCGACATCGCCGCTCCGGTCGTAGCTGCCGAGGTGATCACAGCTTCGCCAAGTGAATTTCCGGCTGAATCTGTACCTAGCTTAGCGACCGCTCAGCAAATACCCGTCGAGCCGGTCGGGGTGGAGGCGATTCCGGCTGAGAATAGCGTTGCGTCGTCAGCAATTCAGAAAGTCAGTTATCAGCGTAGCGACGACGCCGTCATTATCATCCCGCGCGATACCGAACTAATTCTGGAACTTCAGGAACCCCTCGATACCAACCGAACGCGCGAGGGCGACAAGTTTACGGCGAAAGTCGTAGCTCCTCATGAGATCGTCGGAGCGATCGTAGAGGGCCGTGTCGACAAGATTGAGAAGCCCGGACGCATAAAGAAGCGATCGGCGATGTTGTTGTCCTTTGACAAGATCATTATCTCGGATACCCGATGGAGCAACTTTGACGCGATCATGACCGAGGTTCTGCCCGCAAAGGGCGATAACGTCAAACGCGTGGACGGTGAGGGTACTGCGGTCGGGAAGAGCACATTCAAACCGGATGCCGCCAAGCTCGGAGTCGCGACCGGGGCCGGAGCTGGAATCGGTGCTCTTGCTGGAGGACCTGTCGGAGCTGCCGTTGGAGCCGGAGTCGGAGCTGCCTTTGGTGTTGGAGCGGTGATAATCGAACGAGGCAAACACATCAACCTTCGAACGAGCCAACAGCTTCGAATCAAGACATCCTACGAGACGCAAATACGTTAATTAACTGTGGTCCTTTGTCGGTGGTCGGTGGTCAGTTGTTGGCAGATTCCTTACCGCGTGAGTTCGGCTCTGCGTCCCGGAAATAGAAATAGAGACAGATCCCGACCACGCTATTTATCGTTAGCAACCCGTTGGTCACCATGAAGACCCAACTCCCAACTAAATAGCTGTAGGTGGTAAAACCAATCGACGCAGCTACCTGGCCGACGAAAAGCCATTTCGAGATTCCGTCGCTTGTACCTTCGGACCATTGCTTGTAGACCTGTTTGATGAGCGTCGCCAAAAGGATCAGCGAGCTCGCCCAACCGATTATTTCCGTCATCAGATAAGTTTAGCAGGCAGCTTGAGTGTAGGTCGTCGTCCCGGTGACAGATCAAACTATTGCCGTTGATTGGATCTCTGAATTGAATAGCTCGCCGATTCGCTCGACGGCGGAGTGCAGATTTTCCATCGATGTTGCGTAAGACAGCCGCAGGAATCCGTCGGCGCCGAATCCGGCACCGTCCGTAACGACGGTGTGCGCGCGGTTCAGCATTTCGTCGGCGACGTCGGCGGAAGTCTTGAATCTTTCACCGAGCATGTCGCGGATATCCACAAAAGCGTAGAAAGCACCCTCGGGCATCCCGCATTTGAATCCGTCGATCGTATTCAGAGCCGGAATCAGCCAGTTGCGCCGGCGTTCGTATTCCCGAAACATGAGATGGACGGCTTCCATCGTCTCGGCGCGATTTTGCAAGGCGCGCGCGCAGGCGTACTGTACGAACGAAGTCGGATGCGTCGCCGAGTGACTTTGAAGCTTTACCATAGCTCGAGTCCATTCCTCGTTTGCGATCGTGTAGCCGATTCTCCATCCCGTCATCGCGTAAGTTTTTGAAAAGCTTCCGCCGACACAAACAAACTCGCGAAGCTCCGGCGGCAAAACTGCCGACGTAAACACCTCGCCCGGGGGGTAAGCAAAGAATAAATAGCACTCGTCCGTAAGCACATAGACACCCTGTTCTGCGCAAGCCTCCACGATCCGCACCATTTCTTCCGGAGGGATGACGCGGCCGGTCGGATTATTCGGCGAGTTGATAATGAGCAGGCGAGTCTTTGGCGTGAGAGCTTTACGAACCTGAGCCGCAGTCAAAACAAAATCCGTTTCCTCGGTCTCGATAAAAACGCTATTCGCGCGACAAAACGTAGCGATCTCCGGAAACGTAACCCAGTATGGTTTCGGAATCAGAACATCGTCCCCCGGATTTAGAAGCGTACACGCCGCATTGAACAAAGCCTGTTTGCCGCCGCAAGCAGCCGCCACCTCAGTGGGTCTGAAATTGGCACCGAATTGGTCGCGATAGAAATCTGCGATGCCCTCGGTAAAAGGTTTCATTCCGGCTGAAGCAGTATATTTTGTAATACCTTTCTGCAGACCTTCCCAGGCGTATTGCTTGACGAACTCAGGCGTATCAAAGTCGGGCTCGCCGACCGTCAGGTCCAAAATGTCGTGACCCTGATCGCGAAGGTGTGCCGCCATCTGGCCTGCCTTCAAAGTTGAAGAGGAATGCATTCGGGCGACGTGTTCCGAAACAGGGAAGGGGTTCGTCATAGCGACATTCTAGCAGAGCAGGGTCGGCTGTTTTCAGCCGGATCGTTAAAAAGTTTTCGGATCGAGGGACTCCATGAACTCGATTCGGTTCCCGAACGGATCGCGAAACTCGAAACGCCGGAAGCCGGGAATCTGAATGCCATAAGTGATCGCGACGTTGCTGGCGGTCAGAATTCTGTACCATTCCTCGAGTTTGTCGACGATGTACGCTACATGGGCTTTTGTCTTTCCACGGTCGGCGCTGTCTTCAGTCCCGACGTGCAACTGCCGGTCGCCGATCGCCAGCCAGAAGCCGCCGCGGCCCGCGAGTTCGTCAGGTTTTGCGATCTCAACCAGTCTGAGAACTCCGCAGTAAAATTCTCTAGCCAGGGCCTCGGCGCCGGTTGGGATAGTTATCTGGGCATGGTGGATCGCAAGGATCATGGTTGGATCTTCAGTTTATCTCGCATCCGGTCTTCGACGAGTTCGGGAATCAAACCCGCGACGCGACCTCCGAGCATAAAGACCTGCTTCATGAGCGTTGACGATACGTATGAGTATTCTTCATCCGCCATCAGAAAAACGGTTTCGATCGAGGGCTCAAGCCGGCGGTTCATTAGCGCCATTCGCAGTTCATATTCGTAATCGCTCACAGCACGAATGCCTCGGATTATGGCTGTCGCACCGCTTCGTCGTGCAAAGTCAGCCGTCAGCCCGGAAAAGCTGTCAACGGTTACGTCGCAGCCCCCGTTCATAACTAACGGGAGTATCTCGCGGATCATCTCGCAGCGTTCCTCGACCGAGAAGAGCGGATTCTTGTCGGGGTTGTTTAGCACGGCGATGATGATCTCGTCGAAGAGAGGCAAGCTGCGCTTGATAATATCGAGATGGCCGTTTGTCGGCGGGTCGAACGAACCGGGGAAAATGGCACGGCGCATAAAGTTTAGTCGGGTAATTGATCAACGTGATTATTCAAGTCGACTCCTTTTTCGTTGTCTTCGTAGCGTCTTTGCGACTCTGCGGGAAAATCCTTCTTCGACTACGTCGTAAATAAATCCGTTGCAAATCTAAAAATTGGTCGCAATCAGTTTCTTCGCTTTGGCTACACATTCGCGATACTCCGGCATGTACTCCGGATCGGGCTTCATCTGCAAAAGGTGATCGAGATGTTCTCGGGCGTCCGTATCGCGTCTTACGGCGAGGTAGGCCTCGGCGAGGTGAAGGCGAATGTTCGTATTCTCGCTCGCAAGCTCGTGCCCCTGCTCTAAAAGCTCGACGGCTTTTTTGGCGTCACCGCCTTTGAGGCGTGTTGCGAGTTCGACCTGTGCAAGAGCGTCGTAGGCACTCGCCCCCTGATATTCCGGTTTAAGGGCGATGACCTTACTCATGGCATCCTTGATCTCCCCGACTGATCCTAGACCTATAGTGATCGGACTCCGTTTAGCGAGCCCGCCAAGATTCGCCGCGTACCAGAAATGTCCGTCGGGTTTTAGGGGGTCGACCCTCGATGCCAACTTACCGGCGTCGCGCCCTTGCTCGAGGGCTGTTTCGGCTTCGTCATCGTTGGTCGTAAACTTTCCGAGAAAGTAATTGTACTTAGCAAAAGTCCACTCGACCTGGTAATTACGACTGTCGGGATCGCGAACAGCTGCGATCGATTTGATGGCCGTTCTAAGCTTATCCAGATCTTCTCGTTGCTTAAAGAGAGATTCGCCATCTGCCAGCGCCCCACCTATAGCCTCGGGCGTAGCCTTTACGGGTGCAATGTCGGCTGCTCGATCAGTCGTACACCCGGCCAGTGGCCACCATGTAATTACAATTGCAAGAATTATATAAACATTTGCCGTCATCATGTCGCAATTCCGAAAAGGCGTGTTAGAATCCTGATTACCGTCTTCGAAAAGCGTCATTAACATAGCACAACGCAAGCATGAAAAAAAACGGAAAAGCCGCTGCTTTTTACGATCTTGAAGGGACTCTGGTTAGCACAAACCTGGTCCATACACTCGGCTTCTACGCCAAGCGTCAACAGGGCCTGTGGCAAACCGCGAAGAAGAGTGTTGGGACACTGGCTAAACTTCCATTCTTCGGCGTAACCGACCTTTACTCGCGAAATGTTTTCAACGAAGTGTTCTTTCGCAGCTACGAAGGCTTCTCGCAGGATCGCCTGCGATATTTTTCCGACGAGCTCTTTGAGGAAGTCTTGAAACCCGCGATCTTTCCAGGCACGCCGGAGCTGATCGCACAGGGAAAAAAAATCGGACAGCGACAAGTCGTACTCACTGGTGCCCTTGATTTCACGATCAAACGGCTAACCGATCACTTGGGCATAGATGACTGTGTCGCGAACCGGCTCGAGTTTGTGAATGGCTACGCCACCGGGCGCGTGCTTCCGCCCGTGATGGCGTCCGCCACGAAAGCGAAGTGGATACGCGAATATGCCGAGCGGGAAAATATAAATCTGTCTGAGTCGTATGCGTATTCGGATTCGATATCTGATCTGCCCATGCTCTCGATCGTCGGACATCCGGTGGCGGTGAACCCAGACTTTCGTTTGAAGCAAACGGCGCGGCAGCACGACTGGGCAGTTTTGGATTTGAAGTGACTTTGGAAGAGGTCTTGGGACTTCGGACTTCGGACTTCGGTCTTTGAACTCTGGTTTTTTCCAATTACTCCCATGGAAAAAACTAACTTTGAAAATCTTGAAATCTACCGACTTGCCGAACAACTGGCCGACGAGGTCTGGCAAATTGTTTTTGCTTGGAACCGACTTGCGCAGGATACGGTGGGGAAACAATTGGTGAGGTCCGCGGATAGTGTCGGAGCAAATATAGCTGAGGGAAGCGGGCGAGGAAGCGATCCGGACTACCGGCGCT
>JBKJOR010000179.1:0-13375 GCA_046595575.1 Pyrinomonadaceae bacterium
GGCGGACACGCGGCGCATGTCCACTCCGCCCTTCAGCGGTCGTTTTGATCGAATTTCTTTAGGTTGGAAAGGATCCCGCATTTCCGAGTAGTCGTTCAGCGAGTTAGAGAGGTTTTAGATTTCCGTCGTTGCCCTGTAAAATTCTAACGAGTTCGGCGGTATAAAGCTATCAGATTTTCGATTCGTGCCAATCGACTTCTTTTTTGTTCGTCCCAGCGACTTCGTTTTGATTTCGTTTCGACGTTCTTCGGCTATGCCACTCGGTGTGCGGCATAGCTATGCTTTTCTGAAGGACTCTAAACGCTCTCTTCCGGCTATGCCGCTCGGTGTGCGGAAAAGCTATGCTTAACCGAAGCGACTCAACACGATGGCGGCTCCGCCGCCCTCCACGCGGCCTAGCCGCAGGATATTATTGGGAGTAGACGGAAAAGCGGAGCTTTTCCGCACACCGAGGGGCAGAGCCCTTTAAAATCTTTGATGAACTTTCCGGAAAGCAGAGCGTTTCCGCACACCGAGCGGCATAGCCGTCCAGATTGGCGATAAATGAAATTTTTAGTAACAGGCGGATCCGGTTATCTCGGAACACACGTACGACGATATTTCGGCGCCGACGATCTCTCGCGGACGTCGGGCTTCGATCTTCTCAACTCTTCGGATCCCGTCATGGCGAGCGAATACGACGTCGTAATTCATCTCGCCGCGCATCTCGACAAATCCCCCGACGCCGCTGAACAAGTCTTTCTGACCAATGTTGAAGGCACGGTGAATCTCCTCAAACAGATGCGACCCGGGTCCGTCTTCATCTTCGCATCGACGAAAGATGTGTACGGACGGTTCGCCGATAACTTTCAACAGGTACCGGAGACATGTCAGACGTTCTACGCAGGCCAGTCCGCATTAGAATGGTCGAAGCTGATCGCAGAACGATACGTCGAGTACTATGCGAACCAGATCGGTTTTCGTTCGTGTATCTTTCGAATGTCCACCGTCTATGGACCCAAGCCCCCGGGCACGACACCCAACTTCGTAGGATCCTACGTTGACGCGATAAATTTTGGCGAAAGAATCCGTCTGCCGGGTGGTGGCTGGCCCCGTCGCGATCTGCTGCACGTCGACGACTTCGCGAGCGCGTGCAAAGCATTTGTCGATTCCGTGATCCGGCACGGCCTTTACAACATCGGCGGCGGCTATCCTAATTCACTCACGTTGAACGAGCTCCTATTAAAGCTCGAAGAAGTTTCCGGATTTCAGGCGGTCGTTGATGGTGACAATCCGCTTCCCGATCCGGTGCCGATGAATTACGTTTCCGACCTTTATCTCATCCAACAAGAATTGGATTGGAAGCCTCGCCTAAGTCTCGACGACGGGTTGAGGACTTTGTTCGTTCCGCAACAATGAACATCCTAGTTCGAGGGACCAATTGGATAGGCGACGCAGTGATGACGATCCCCGCCGTTCGGCGCATCCGCGCGATCTTTCCTGATGCGAAGCTCGTCCTTCAGACCCGCCGTCTGGCCGAGGATATTTTCAGGGATTCCGGATTGTTCGACGAGATAGTTATTGTCGAATCCGCGTTTCAGCAGATCGGCTCGCTGCGGCATTACCGGTTCGATCTCGCGATCCTATTCCCAAACTCGTTCGAATCTGCGCTTGTGGCTCGGCTCGGTGGTGCGAAGAAGATCTTCGGCTATGCGTCGGATCATCGGTCGCTGTTGCTAACACACGCGTTCGCGATCCCCGAATGGAAAACTTCCCGCCACGAGGTTTATTACTATCTCGAACTAATTACGGCGGTGGAGAGACACTATTTCCAGCGCAGTGCGCAATCCGACGCTCTTGAACCGCGGGTAGCGATAAGCGAAGTACGTCGTCAAGCCGCTCGCGAATTTCTTCGAACGCACGGCGTGGACGAAAAGCGTAGAACAGTGGTGATCGCACCCGGTTCGACAAATTCCGATGCGAAGCGCTGGACACCGGCAAGTTTTGCTAGACTGAACGACCGGTTGCGGAACGAGCTCCGCGTCAACGTAGTGATTTTGGGTTCAAAGGGTGATCAAGCCGTCTCGCAAGAAGTCGTATTGGCTTCGCAACATCCTCCATTCGATCTCACGGGGGCAACCGATGTTGCGCAGGCGGCGGCGATCCTGGCTGAAGCCGATATGTTGATTTCGAATGATATGGGTTTGGCTCACATCGCACCTGCCGTCGGAACGAGCACGATCGTTATCTTCGGGCCCACAGACCCGGTAACGACGCGGCCGTTCTCGGAGATCGCAACGGTGGTCTCGGCTAATGTAGAATGCTCGCCATGCATGCTGCGGGAATGTCCGATAGACCACCGATGCATGACGAGGATCTCGGCCGACGACGTATTTAGAAGAGCGGAGGCGATACTCGATGGAAAATAACTACCAAGCTCCGAGAAGAGCCGCATTTATAGACCGCGATGGAACGCTGATCGAAGAGGTCAACTTTCTTTCGAAGGTCGAAGAGCTGCGTGTGTTTCCCTACACTCTCGAAGCGCTTACGCTTTTGAAGAATGCTGGCTGGTTAGTGATCGTCGTGACAAACCAGTCGGGGATAGGCCGCGGCATTTACGACGAAGCTGCGATGCATACGATCCACGCGGAGATGCAATCGCAGCTCGGTGGCATAATCGACGCATTTTATTTCTGTCCGCATCTTCCTTGCGACGGTTGCACCTGCCGGAAACCCGGGCTCGGCATGATCGAATCGGCGATCTCAGATTTTGCGATCGACCTGCCCGGGTCGTGGATGATCGGCGATAA
Organism: Pyrinomonadaceae bacterium; assembly: GCA_046595575.1. GTDB lineage: Bacteria > Acidobacteriota > Blastocatellia > Pyrinomonadales > Pyrinomonadaceae > OLB17. The sequence goes on from JBKJOR010000179.1 coordinate 2,790, forward strand.
GAAGATCGATGTCGAGACGGGAAAGTTCGCCGGGGCTCGAAGTGCGATGGTCATGACCGGCTACGGACGCTCGCATTCGAAAGAGCCCGATGTTATGCCTGATGTGCTCGCTGAAAATCTGCTCGATGCTGTGCGGGAAGTGCTACGGTAAATTTACTGCCTTTGTGCCGCCCCCCGCTCTCAACGCTAACCGAGCCGCCGTGCATTTCGACCAACTGACGAACGATAGCCAGTCCAAGTCCCAGCCCGCTATTATGGCTTGGAACCGACGAGTCCTGCCTGAATCTCTCGAATACATTCGGTAAAAATTCGCTGCTGATGCCGATGCCGTTGTCGACAATAAACGCCTCTATATTATTACCGTTACGAACAACGGTCACATCAACGCGGCCGTCTTCAGGCGTGAATTTTACAGCATTGGTTAGCAGGTTCGAAAACACCTGCACCAAACGCCCTCGGTCGCCCCGAATGATAAGCGAGGAAGCGTCGGCACCATTGTGCTGCGAGATCTCGATCAGCTTAGCCTGAGCCGCGGGCAGTACGGTCTCGATCGCATCCCGGAGAAGATCGACGGCGTCGATCGACTCGAAGTCCAGCACGAGCTTTCCGGAAATGATCCTTGCGACATCGAGCAGGTCTTCGATAAGGCGGTTCTGGTTTTCCGAGCTCTTAATGATCGTACCAAGAGCTTTCTTGGCCTGATCTTCGTTCAGATCTCCGGCCTCCAGCATTCGTGCCCAGCCAAGTATCGAGTTGAGAGGTGTTTTGAGTTCGTGAGAAACAGTCGCCATGAACTCGTCCCGAAGCCGATTCGCGATCTCGGCCTCACGCCGTGCGTTCTGTTCGTTTTTCAGGAGGAGCTCGCGCTCCTCGGCAACCTTTACCAAGGCGTCGTTGGCATTCGCTAATTCATCGGTTCGTTCTTCGATCCTGACCTCAAGATCACGGTTTGCATGAACCAGCGAAGTCTCTGCAGTTTTTCGCTTACCGATCTCACGGAAGACGACGATATTCGCGAGACCGATCGCGATGATGCCGGCAAAACATCCGATGATGAGGAGCCAGATCGTGCGATTAAAGCTTTCATCGAGGTCCTTTTCTTTCTGCTGGAGCGACGACATCTCCGCGGCCTTGAGCCGGTCGATCGCGGCGCGAATATTCGCCGTTATGATCCGCTCACGTGAGTCACCAAGAGTAGTTATCGCCGCTTCAAACCCCTCGATCTTGCGTTTATCGATCTTTCGTTCGACCAGCGCTATATACTCCGCCGTCGAGGTGTCGAGATGTCTAACATCTTCGAGTTCACCTGGCGTGCCGGCCATCATTAGCTTTAACTGTGCGAGATTCTGAGAGATCATCGGTTTCGCCTTCTGATAAGGCGAGAGGTAAGAATCGTTCCCGGTGATAATGAAGCTGCTCAGCGACGACTCGACATCGAGGGTAAGTCGCAGCGTATCATCGAGCTTCGAAACAACGCTTTGTGTACGCTTCTCGAGATCGACCGCGTCCTGAAGCGACGTCGTGTGCTGATAGAAAGCGACGCCGAGGATCGTCACAATCACGACGATAGCAAACAGGATCAACGGCAGTTTTCTTTCTATGGTCAGGGGCATATGAATGCGGAACGAGGGAGTGCGGAATGCGGAGTGCGGAATGCGGAGTGCAGAATTGCCTATCGCGAGGTTTTGTTTTTCGACCTTGTGCTTCTCTCAGGTGTGCCGGTTCGCGATTCCGCACTCCGCAGTCCGCCCTACGCACTTAAGAGGCTCGGCCAAAATCATCGTCCAGGCGTTCGATGTCGTCTTCGCCAAAATAGTCGCCCGTTTGCGTCTCGATAAGGACCAATCTTTCGTTGCCGGGGGAATTCTCGCTGCGGTGCGCTGATCCGACTGGTATGTCTAGCGCCTCGCCGGTTCTTACTAGGATTTCAATGTCGTTTAGTGTTACTTTAGCAATGCCGCGGACTACAAACCAGTGCTCTGAGCGGCGAGAATGCCTCTGATAGCTTAGTCGTTTCCCTGGCAAGACTTCGAGCCGCTTGACCTTAAAGTTTTCACCTTCGTCGAGGATAGTAAAACTGCCCCATGGGCGCTCCTCGAAACGGTTTATTTCCGCATCTTCTTTTTTCATTTTTCACCACGCTAGAGCATGTTCAGTTTAGACGAAAACACAAGTTCCGCCAACGACGTCTCACTTCAAAAACTGCAGACACTAATCGTAGGCCGGCTCATTGTCGTCTTTCTTTTGCTCGTCACAAGTTGGATCTGGTATAGCGGCACAGTTCAGGTTTCTCTCGATACTTTTCCGGGCGGACCCTTTCTCGTTTTTGTTGTTTCAGTCGGTCTTACCGCTGTCTATTTCTTGCTTTCGCGAATTTCGCACGCGTTCGATTGGCAAGTTCGGGCCCAGTTTCTCTGCGACGTCCTGTTGATAACTTGGCTGGTCTGGCAAACCGGCGATGTAACCTCACTCAATATCACTTTGTACATCGTCTTGATCGGTGTCTCGAGTGTGTATCTCCGCCCGCGCGCGACCTTTGTCATGGCGGTCATCTGCGTCGCGTTCTTTTCCCTGCTTGCTGTACTAACCGGGCTGGCCGTGATCGAAACCTCAGGCACAGCAACTCCGGCGTCGAGAATAATCCAGATCGTCAGCTTTCACACCGTCGCCTTCCTCTTTGTCGGATTGCTGGCATCCAGGCTTTCCGAGAGATTGTATTCCGGTGAACAGCTTAAAGAGGCGACAAAGACGCTCGCAAATCTGCAGGCACTTCATGAAAGGATCGTGGAATCGATCCGATCCGGCCTGATCACTACCGATCTTGACGGCAAGATCTACACGGTCAATGCGGCCGCCGCAGAGATTACGGGCTACCCCGTGGAGGAGATTCGAGGAAGATCCATCTTCTCGCTCTTTGGAAACATTCGGCAAGAGATCGAGGTCTCGCTCGCCCCTGCAGATGCGGAGCAGGTTCCGCGCTTCGAGACCGACCTGGTAACGCCCGAAGGGTTCGCCGTGCGAATCGGTTTTAGTATTTCGCAACTCTTCTCCGAGGATAAAGAGCGATCCGGGCTTATCGTCACGTTCCAGGATCTGACCGAGATCAGGTCGATGGAAGAGAGTATAAAAAGGAAAGACAGGCTTGCCGCAGTCGGACGTGTAGGGGCTGGACTCGCACATGAGATCAGGAATCCTCTCGGAGCAATGCGGGGAGCGATCCAGGTCCTTCAATCGAACACACCGCCGGAGTCCGTCCAGGCCGACCTTATGAGTATAATCCTCCGCGAGTCGGACCGGCTTAATAACATCATCACGAACTTTCTCAGCTATGCAAAACCAAAGGTCGGAAGTTTTGTCGAGATCGATGCGTGCGAAACGATACGCGATACCGTAAAGCTTTTACGACATAGTCCGGAGGTGACTGAGAAACATAAACTCCGGGAAATGCTGCCTGGCTCGCCAGTTTTTGTTTCGGCAGATTCGACGCAGTTGAAGCAAGTGTTCTGGAACCTCGCAAGAAATGCCATAAACGCTATGCCTGACGGTGGCGACCTGACGATCAAGCTCGAAAGCCTTCCGAACAGTCACTTTCAAATAATTTTTGAAGACACCGGGGTCGGGATGTCGCCCGAGCAAGTTGAGCGACTGTTCGAGCCGTTCTCAAACTCGACGTCCGGTGGGACAGGCCTCGGATTATCGATCGTCTATCAGATTATTCGCGATCATGACGGGACGATCAATGTTCGGAGCTTCGAGGGTGAAGGCACGGTTATCACGATCACTTTTCCACGTATGAACACGCAACCTGACCGAGAAAAGAACGAAGAAGTGATCCACATGTCTTCGGCGCAGACGCAGCTCAAAGAATACTTAACGTTAAAGAAAGAGGAATCAGAAATTGCTCCTTGAACCAAAACCGCGTTTTTTGTGAGAATGGATATGCGAACTTCCTTTCAAGTCAACGCGAACCATCAGGACCATTGAACCGGCAAAACACGGATGTCAAACATATTAATTGTTGATGACGAGCAGAGCTACCGCCAGCTCTTAAGCTTGGTCTTCGAAAGTGACGGACATACTATCCGTACGGCTTCGAACGGACGCGAAGCTCTCGCCGTACTCCAGCGTGAGACCGTAGATGTTGTGATATCGGATGTGAGGATGCCCGATATGGACGGCATCGAGATGCTTGGAGCAGTGCGCGAGACCCAGCCCGATCTCGGTGTGATCTTGATGACTGCCTTCGCATCCGTTGAGACTGCGCGGGAAGCCTTCAAGCTGGGAGCAGACGACTTCATACAAAAACCTTTCGACGTCGAAGAGCTCAAGCTTATTGTCAAAAAGACGCTTGAGAAGCAGGCACTGATCGACGAGAACCGGGCTTTCAAACGCGCCCAGCGCGAACGCGGAAGTATAAAGAACATAGTCGGAAACTCCGGCAAGATGCACGCGATCTTCCAAATGATCGAGACGGTCGCGGAGGTTCAATCGACGATCTTGATTACCGGCGAGAGCGGAACCGGAAAAGAGCTCGTCGCCCGTGCGATTCACGATCTGAGCGCTCGCGCCGAGAAACCCTTCATCTCGATAAACTGTGGAGCGTTCACGGAAACGCTGCTCGAATCCGAGCTTTTCGGTTACATAAAGGGTTCGTTCACCGGAGCGAACTCAAATCGAAAAGGGCTATTCGAAGCTGCTAATCGCGGAACGATCTTTCTCGACGAGATAGGCGATATGTCGCCGGCGATGCAGGTAAAGCTGCTCCGTGTCCTTCAGGAAAAGAAAGTCCGTCCGGTCGGCGCTCATGACGAGATGCCGATCGACGCCCGTGTGATCGCCGCAACCAATCGCGATCTGAAACAGATGTCGCTTGACGGCACATTCCGCGAGGACCTTTTTTATCGAATTTCCGTAATCCCGATCAGCTTGCCGCCGCTACGCGAACGAAGCGAGGATATCCCCGAGCTTGCCGACCATTTCATCAGAAAGTTTTGCGACCTGACGGGGCGGAATCTTACCATCTCGCCGCGAGCAATGCAGCTTCTTGAGAATTACATGTGGAGCGGCAACGTCCGCGAGCTTGAGCATACGATCGAGCGTGCCGTGGCTTTGGAACGTGGTGATGAGATCCAGCCGGAACGCCTGCCGGAGCATATTACGAACTACAATCCCGAGAGGATCAGTGCAGAGTTCGATCTCCCGGACGCGGGTCTGAATCTCACCGCACATCTCGAGAATCTGGAAAAGACCTACGTCGTAGAGGCATTGAGGAAAACGGCCGGAAACCAAACCCGTGCCGCCGACCTGTTGCAGATGCAGGTTCGGTCGCTACGCCATCTGCTAGATAAACACGACATCCGAAATCTCTCGGCTCAAATGCGGAACGGCGAATAGCCGGCCCGCGGTGACCGGATCAAAATAAACAACAAAAAAGTGAAACGGTCGCGGCATTTGGTATTTATTTCGCTATCCGAATAAATACCTAGATCACCCATGTCTATGGGGAAAGTATCCGTCCATATGCAAAGCAGCCGAGGCTTTTCGCTCATTGAACTATTGTTAGTTGTGGTGGTCATCGGTCTTATCGCCGCTCTCGCGATCCCGAACATGCTCGCCGCCCGTCGTGCCGCGAACGAGGGCTCGTCCGTTTCTGCTCTTCGGACTTTGTACGTCGCAAACATCAGTTACGCTGCGACCACTGGGGCAGGAAGCTACAGCGGTTTGGCCGGCACAGTCGGAATCTCTTCACTGGACGACCTTGCGGTCGCAGGTCTGATAGATGTTGTGCTCGGGAGCGGTGAAAAGACCGGATACCTTTATGTTGGAAACCGATTAGTATCCACCTCGAGCGAGCCCGAAACCTTCTATTTTTCCTCAAATCCCGCGACAGTTTCGGGAATCCTTATGACCGGAGCTAAGCGCTATGGCGTCGCAATCGACGGTGTCATTAAATCTGATGCGGACGCGGGCGACCTAGCGGTCCCATTTGACGAAGTAACGCTGCTTGCTGCGTCGCCTCTCCAAAACTAGTCGGAGTTCGCGGAAGCTGACAAAATATGTCAGGGGCCGGTTACCAAAAACTGTGAATTAAACAGGGGCCATACCTGTCGATCATCCATTCAACGAATCCCTCAAACTTTCTAAGTGTAGAAATAATTGACGATATCCTGAGAGCCTTCGCTCTATACCCTTCTGGCACGAGCCTTGTAATAGGGTGAGTGCCTGGGAAAGGTAGAAAAGACTTTTATTAACTCTAGGAGATTGTGAATTAGAATGAAAAATCAAAAAGGTTTCTCTTTGATCGAACTTTTGATTGTTGTTGTGATCATCGGCATTATCGCCGCGATCGCTATCCCGAACCTGCTGGCCGCACGTCGCTCGGCAAACGAAGGCTCCGCTGCTTCGTCGCTCCGTACAGTTCATGGTGCTAATGCTACCTATCAGGCTACAACCGGTAATGGTAACTATGCTCCTTACGACGCTGATTCGACCGACTGGGCCGGAGCAGCCGGACCTGCTCTTCAGGGCGCTAACCTGATCGACAGCGTACTCGCTAGCGATTCCAAGAGTGGATATGGACTGGAGTACAGTTCGTTCGTATATGCAACCGGTGTAAACCCCGCTTCGTTCGCATTGATGGCTAAGCCGCTTACGAACACGGGCATCACAGCGACGGGTACCCGCAACTTCGGCATCGCGACTGATGGTGTAGTGTACGTTCAAGTTGTCGCCGTAGTCGACGACCTGGCCTTTGCCGGTGACGCAGCTTCCGGCGTTACGGTCACAGGTACCGCTACCCCGATGGGACAGCAGTAAATTAGCTCCAACATTTGTTGGACTTGGAGAGGGAAACGATTATCTTTAATCGTTTCCCTTTCGCACTTTTCCCCTCAACTCATTCCGATGACAGAGCATTCACCGACACTTAAGCCTTGGAATCCCGGACTCCCGTTCTTCTTGGGCGTTGCCGCCGTAATGCTGGCTTTGATGGCACCCTTGCCCGCGTGGACGACCTTCATCCACATGTGGCGGGTTGAGATCGCAGCTTCGATCTTTCTCGCTGCGACACTCGGATATCTCACCATTCGCCGGTATCACGTTCCCCGTTTCGTCTCCAAGACCGAGACCCTTTGGATCGTCCTCCCGCTCGTCGCATTCACCGCGTGGAGCGGGGCTTCGGCGTTATGGGCTCCCTCCTGGATGTCGGCTATGCACCACACGCTTATTTGGTGCGAATACCTCCTCTTCTACTTCATCTTTAGATACCTCGTGGATCAGGGCACGAACTTCCAAAAACTGTTTAGGACGTTCACAATTGTAATTGTCGTTTGCTCGATCCCATCCATCCTCGATTTTCTTGCTTTAACTGCGTTTGAAGGCGATACGCAGTTTCGGGCGCGTTACGCTAAGTATGGCGAGCAGATCGTCACGCTTCTTCCTCTCTTGCTTGTATTCGTCACGCGCTCGTCGGGTAGAGCCAAGTACGCCGCCATCGCCAGCGTTGTCCTTATGTGGCTCCTCGTCTACGCTACGGCCGGACGCGTCAACTTGGTGCTATTCGCCTTCGGACTCGCTGCCATGGCGGGACTGATCTTTCTTCTTTCACGCTTCAAGCGATACCGCAAAACGTTTGCTTTGTGCATCGTGACTATAGTCGTGGCACCAGTTCCCTTCTACATTTTTTCACTCGCTACCGGATCCGCTCAGATCCCCATTGTTGAGCGCTTCAGTGACACTGCAGGTTCGGCCTATAGCAATAATTTCCGAGTGCTTATGAGTTCGGTTTCGCTGGAGATGATCAGGACCGCTCCGATCACAGGCGTCGGGGCCGATAACTACGGACTTCAGTTCAACAATTTTCGCGAGGCATATGCGATAAAGAATCCGGACGATCCGAACCTCGCACACGGCGAGGTCGGGATAGTCGCGCACGCTCACAACGAGTTCCTCCAGATCGTGGCAGAGCTTGGCATCGTTGGCGGATTGATCTTCTTGTGGTTTATGGGCGGGGTCGGTCTGATGGGACTAAGGGCCATTCGAAACGTTAGACGCGGAGATCTACATTCTATCGCTTCGGTTGTCGGCCTATTAATGTTTCTCGCAAGTTCCCTCGTCAGCGCATACTCTTTCCGCGTCATGCAAAACGGCATCCTTTTTTTCTTCGTCCTCGCAGTGGCGGCGAAGACGACGTTTAAGGATCGGGCTGAGCCTAACACTTCGCCTGTCTCTGATGTGTCCAGCGTGAACAGGCTGGTGTTGGTGGGCGGAATCGCGGCTTGCCTCGCTCTTTTCCTTTACACGGGCTCGCGACTGACAAGTGTCATCGTGACCCAGCAGGCCAATCAGCTCAAGGATCTCGAATCTGCAACAGCACGGTTCAGAACGGCCGCCGCGATCGATCGGGATAATCCTGACCCTCGTCGCACCCTAGGCATGCTTCTTCTTCGGAACAAACGGTACGCAGAGGCGGCTCCGCTCCTCGAGGAGTCGATCAAGATCGGCCGTGGCGAATCGGCTGACTACTCTTATCTTGCAACTGCATTGTCTCTCTCGGGTGACGATCCGGGTGCGGAACGGGCTATCGCAAGAGCCGCTGACCTGTATCCCCGATCTCCTTTCGTCCTCGCTCGGTATTCCGAGTTGCTCGAGCGAAATGGTAAATACGCCGAGTCCGCCGCGGCCTTCGATCGGGCCGTTAAGATCGACGAACGCTCGGCAAAGACTTGGCGAATTATGATCGCGTCCGGACCCAAAGGGGTTTCCGATCTCGCTGCCCGTGATTCATCCTACATGCAGGTGATGGACCTTCAGCCAACGCTCTCGATCTATGCCGTCACCACCGAGCGATATATCAAGCATCCCGAGGAACAGCGGTTTTCTTTCGTGAAAGTAACTTCGAACGAATAGCAAAAAGGCACTTCACCTGCGGCTCGTAAATGTTCTAATATATTGCGTGCGACGCTATTGGTCGCGGCTCGGTTCTCAACCCAATACAATTTCAGTTCAACTTTTACTGCTCTTGAACAGGATAATCTCAATTGCAAAGAACACCTTCCGCGAAGCGGTGCGCGATCGCGTGCTCTACAATCTCGTCGTCTTCGTCCTTCTGTTGATCGCCTGCGCGATATTGCTCGGAGATCTAACCGATGGTCATGAGGCTCGGACGATCGTCAACATCGGGCTTAACGCAGTGCTTCTCTTCGGCACCTTCATAGCGATCTTTGTCGGCATCGGCCTGGTTTCCAAGGAGATCGAGAAGCGAACTGTTTTTGCGATCTTCGCCAAACCCGTCGGCCGCGGTGAGTTTATTGTTGGTAAATATCTCGGACTGTGTCTGACGCTAGCCGTTAACGTGGCGATCATGGGTATCGGTGTTACGGTTGCACTCGCCACGGTGAAGGGATTGCATCTCGCCGCCCCGGTGTGGGCGTCAATCGTCCTGATATTTTTCGAGCTGACCATCGTTACGGCTGTAGCGATACTTTTCTCCTCGTTCTCGTCACCTTCTCTGTCGGCACTCCTTACTTTTTTCGTGTTTGTCATCGGACACTTCAGCTCCTCACTTCGCGACCTGGCGGTAAGTTTGGAATCACAGGCGGCGAGATATTTTCTCGACGCGGTGTACTATCTCCTCCCAAATCTTTCGCACTTCACTTTCGTCACCAATGCCGCCCACGGCGACTTGCCCCCGGCTTCAATGGTCGGCGGAGCGATCCTCTACGCGGTTGTGTTTGATGTGATCCTGATCGCAGCGACGATACTCGTTTTCAGCCGAAGAAATTTTAAGTAGCCGTATGGTATCCGGAGCAAACAAAACTGCGATCGCGGTCGCCCTGATCGTATTCGGCTTTGCGGCCGCATTTGCTCTCACACGATTTGTGGAAGACGCTCGGCCGGCTCTCCCATCCGGTTATGAAGATCAGGACCTGGCTCTCCAAGGCTCGCGTTTGAAAGGATTCGTATTCGGTGCAGAAGGTTTGGTCGCCGACTGGTACTGGATGAACTCGCTGCAATACTTCGGGAACAAGGTCGCGACGCTGGGCCTCGAGAATCTGAATCTCGATGACATGACGGCGCTCAATCCTCGGCTCCTTTACCCGTATCTTAACAACGCGACGGACCTCGATCCGAAGTTTATCGCGCCCTATTTGTATGGAGCGACGATACTGCCGGCGATCGATCCGGGACAGGCGATCGCACTTACCGAGAAAGGTGTGGCTAATAATCCCGACCAGTGGCGTCTGAACCAGCACCTCGGATATATCTATTGGCGGCTGGGCAATTACGAAAAGGCGGCGGAGGTCTATGAGCAGGGCTCGCGGATCAAGGAAGCTCCACTCTTTTTTAAAATGATGGCGGCTCGGATGAAGGTCGAAGGTGGCGGACGGGATGTTGCACGCGAGATGTACAGGCAGCTTCTCGCCGAAACGCAGGACAAAATCTCGCGTCGGAGCGTGGAACTTAGACTGCTGCAGATCGACTCTCTAGACGAGCGTGATCTGATAAATCCCGCCCTGAAAAAATTTGCTGACAGAAACGGACGGTGTGCTACAAAGTGGCAGGACATCTTACCTTTTCTTTCCGAC
>JBKJOR010000248.1:0-6364 GCA_046595575.1 Pyrinomonadaceae bacterium
AGACGGGTGCGATCTTTCATACCCATCTTCATGATGTGGTTTATGACCGAGACCCGTTCGCTCGGCATATCCATGTCTTCCGACCTGAGCTCGCCGAGTATCTTGTTTGCTATCGCCTGTCGTTGCTCCGCAGTTTCCTCGTAGATCTCCTCTAAATATTCAAGGCCGAGCCACGAGTCGTCCGTCTCACTGTCCGGAATGACGATATGCTCCGCAAGGAACAATGCGTCCTCGGTGCTAATTCCGAGACCGTCGAACTGTGCGTTTTCGATAAACTCGGCGGCTGCTTCTTTTCCCTGCGCCCGCAGTTCGTTCGCGATCTGCTGCTGGCCCCGCTCTTTCTCGAAGAACTCTCGCTTGGTCTCATTTGCCCGGCGGCCGGCTTCCGATGATCTACTCGGATTCTTGAGGATCGCATCGATCAAGGCCGGTGCCTGAACAAGTAATTGCTGATTAAGCGATATAGCATCGATAACTTCCGCACTCTTAGTTTCCGCGGCGACCCTTACAACGGTTTCGACCGGCGTCTTGACGTTACCGATTATCGACTCCTGAATCTTTCGCGGCAGCTCGCCCACTGTGGCCAGGTAATTCAAAACCGGAACCGAGATCGCTTCGGAGCGGACGAGCGTATTTAGAGTTTCGGTGTCCTGCGTGCGAATGGTCTCGCGGGCGTGATCGGCCAACTCACCGTCGTCCGACGTAGCAAATGCAACGAGTACCTCGATCAGGTCCTGCTGGGGTAGAGGTAGAATCCCCCGGGCCGCCGCCAGACGTGCCGGACGCGGCGCAGTACCTTCGATAACTGCCTTAACGACCGGATTTGCCGATTCGATTGCGAAACTCATGTTGAAGCTGGATTTAAGAACGGGTCGGAAGATTCTATCGGAGTGCGGCATGCGAGCCAGACCGCGAGCTACATATTAACACAAACGCTCACCTGCTTGACTACGGAGTTTGCTTACCTTACCTTAACTTTTTGCTGAAATTACAGCGGGCGGCAGTTAGTATCCTCACATACTAGCCTCGCTTTCACACGAAATGATAAGAAACGAATTACAGAAACTGATATCGGATAAGGGCGCTCGTATCGGCGTGGTTGGCCTAGGTTACGTGGGTCTTCCCCTCATAGTTGAGTTCGGTCTAAAGGGATTTCACGGCATCGGGTTTGAGGTCGATGAGAAAAAAGCGGCGGATATTAATTCTGGGCGGTCCTACATCGTCGACGTGCCGGACGAGAACGTTCAAAAGTGCGTCGCTGAAGGAAACCTTTCGGCGACAACGGATTTCAGCCAGATCGCCGAGTGCGACGTGATCATCATCTGCGTTCCAACCCCGCTGCGGAAGACGAAGGACCCCGACATGTCCTATATCATCGCGGCCGGTGAAGAGATCCAGAAGTACATGCGACGCGGTCAGCTGATGATACTTGAGTCGACGACGTATCCCGGTACGACCGATGAAGTCCTACTGCCGATGTTTGAGGAGAAAGGATTCAAGCTTGACGAAGATTTCCTGCTTGCGTTTTCGCCGGAGCGGGTCGATCCCGGCAACCCGCAGTTCCAAACGCACAATATCCCGAAAGTTGTCGGCGGAGTATCGAAAGATTCGACCGATGTTGCTGCGATGCTTTACTCGGAGATCGTCGATGAGGTGCATCCTGTGTCGTCGGCACGTGTGGCCGAGGCGTGCAAGCTTTGGGAGAATACATTCCGAGCGATCAACATCGGCATGGCGAACGAAATGGCCCGGCTTTGCAACACGCTCGGCATCGACACATGGGAAGTCGTTCGAGCAGCCGCCACAAAACCGTTCGGCTTCATGCCGTTTTATCCGGGGCCGGGAATCGGCGGACACTGTATTCCCCTGGACCCGCATTACCTTTCCTGGAAAGCGCGTCAGCACGGATTCGATTCGCAATTCATATCGCTCGCCGAGCAAGTGAATTCCGGGATGCCGGCGTATGTGGTCAAGCTCGTGTCGACCGCGCTGAATAACGAAAAGAAAGCGGTCAATGGATCGAGGATCCTCGTTCTGGGTGTCGCTTACAAGAAAGATATCGACGACATGCGTGAATCACCAGCACTTTCGATAATCGATCTGCTGCGGGCCCGCGGTGCGGAAGTTTCGTATCACGATCCGTTCGTTCCCGAGGTCACTTTCGACCACGCATACACGATCGGCGAAGCTGAGCCGCTTACGAATACTCCGCTAAGCGACGAGCTCATTGCTGGTGCAGATTGTGTGATCATCTGCACGGAGCATTCCGGCATCGATTACTACAACGTTTGTGAAAAGGCGCGGCTCATTGTGGACACTCGCAATGCGTTGAACGAGAGCATCAGGAACGGAAGTAAAGCGACGATCGTGAGATTGTAGGCGGGGCAGAAGTCAGAAGTCAGAATCCAGAAGTCAGAATCCGGACGTCAAAGGCGAAGTAAACAATGAGCCTTTCTGACCTCCGGATTCTGACTTCTGACTTCTGACTTCTGACTTCTGACTTCTGACTTCTGACTTCTTCGCGTCCTACTTCGTCTCCATTGGATAACCGGCATCGACCCAGGCACGGGTTCCGCCGAGCATCGCGTAAGCGTTTTCAAATCCTTTCTTTTTTAGTTCAGATACCAAACTGGCACTGGAGTGTTCGTCTCCTCAGGAGCAGTAGGCAATTATTTTCTTGCCTTTCGGAATCTTGTTAATGTGGGGCTCCGGGTCGTTAGCTGGAACGTTTATCGAGCCGGGAATGTGACGCTGAGCGTACTGCTCCGGTGCGTGCGTGTCGATGAAAACGGCGGTCTTTGCGTCGAAATCTTTTTTCGCGTCCGCGAGCGTGATCCGAGCGGCGTCGTGCCCCTCCTCCGCCTCGTGGTTGTGCGCGGTCGATGCGGCTGTCTTGTTTTCCGGCTGAGGCGCGTTCTTCACGACAACCGGCGGCTTTGCAGCATCGTTACAGCCCGCAACGAAGATGACCGCCATGATAAATAAACTTAGGATCCTGTAATTCATATAAAGATCTATTTCTCGCCGAACGCTTCAAGCACTTCGTCGGCGTGCTCCTCGACATTTACCTTGTCGAATATTTTCGAGATCATTCCTTTCTCGTCGATCAGGAATGTCTTGCGGTTTATCCCCATGTACTTTTTGCCGTACATGCTTTTTTCCGCCCAGACATCGTAAGCTTCGACGACTTGTTTGTCCGTATCCGAGATCAGGTCGAACTGGAGACCGTACTTCGACCGGAATTTCTGGTGGGACTTTTCATCGTCTACCGATACGCCGAGCAATTTAATATTCTTTTTTTCGAATTCGTCGTTCGCATCACGGAACGAACATGCTTCCTTCGTTCAGCCAGGTGTGTCGTCTTTCGGGTAGAAGAAAAGAACGACACGTTTTCCTGAGAAGTCGGATAGTTTTACGGGATCGCCGTTTTGATCCTTTGAATTAAAGTCTGGTGCCTTATCGCCTTCTTTGAGCATAAACCTCCGAAAAATGTAAGATCGAGTTGCTTGGGAATTGTAGCACGCGGACTGGGCCGCAGGCATCCTGCCTGGATGAGTGCGGAGCAAGAACGATCCGGTGCGAGTTTGATCGAGACAGTTTGACGCCAACTTGCGGCCACGTTTCTGGAACGAAATTCCGTCATGAAGATACTAAGCGAGACTCGAGCACTCGAAACACTCCACGATTTGAAAACGCAGTTTGCCGCGCGTATCAGACACGAGTATGAAGATCGTGCAAAAGACTGCTCGACATGCGAGACACGGGGAGTGTGCTGCCTCGATTCGCATTTTGTGAATGTACACATAACGAGGCTTGAGGCGAACGCGATCCGGCGTGTGATCGACGACTTCCCGGCTGAAAAAAAGGATGAGATTTTGGATAGAATCGATCGCACGATCGCGACATACGAGCTCGCCGCGGATGGTGACACATTCGAGAAGACCTATGCCTGCCCGCTATTCGAAAAGGGAATCGGCTGTCTTGTTCACGAGCGTGGAAAGCCGCTCGCGTGCATCGCACACGCTTGCTACGAAAACAAAGAAGACCTTCCCCCCGACGATCTACTGGCGGAGCACGAAGGTCTCATAACGCAACTTAACGAACTCACTTACAGAACGCCGTCACCGTGGCTACCTCTGCCGGTTGCCGTAGGACGGACTGTCAGCTCGTCCAACTCAAAAGGGCCGACGACAGACTAAACTGTCCATCTACTCATTCCCGTCCTTCACGATCCACGCGATCACCAATCCCGCAAGCAGCCACCCGACGATCTGATCGACTGCCTGGGCGGCGATGTAAGTGGTCGGGAATCCGTACCAGTTCCAGTACGGCACGTCGACCGAAAGCCAGCTTATCAGGCCGATCAAGCCCGCCCCCGCGACGCGTCCCCAGAAAGAACATATCAGCCACGAGATGACGAGAGCCGCCGCCAAGCAAGCGAGAACGTTCGAGACGAGTTCGGTGATCAGCATGCTCGGCGGCATGGGCTCGCTGCCTGACGGATGGTAGATCAAGATCCCGTGCGGACCCGATTTATACTTTGCGTCCCACGCCGCCTGATCAGCCTCGTTCGCCGAGCTTCCACCTGCAAGACCGGGGAAAAAGTACATGCCAGGCTCGCTGATATTTGACTTCATCGCTGCCAATACCGGGCTCTCATTCGGAATTATTTTCATCCCGACTTCACCAAGCGGCAGCACGGTGTGCGAGAACGCCCCCCACATAAACAACACGATGCCTCCGGCGATGCCGGCGATAATTACTCGCATAATTTCTCCTTACACGGATTGCTTCATTCTTCCACCGAGGATCGTAAGTGGAATGAGGATCACGACAAACGCTAGATGGTACCAAACAGGTAAATAGGTCCAGACCATTGCTTCGACCAAGGCGCCGACAATGAACAAAATTATCCCGAGTACGAGGGGAGCTTTTCGATTCTCATTTGCGACTATTGCAGCGAGAAATCCAGCCATGATCGAAAAAATCGCGGCACGGAAAAGGTGCATAAAAAGGATCGTGGAATCCGGGGTGAACGATGCCTTATTTGTCATCGCAGCCTCAAATGCACGTTGGTGCGCCCCGTACCAGTCCGGCGAAAAAGAGATCAGGGCCTGATCACTACCGACCCACAAGATCGACCAGGCGACGAACCCGGCAATTACTCCAAGAATTATTCTCAGCATTCTTCCTCCAATAAAAACGGACAAGCGAAGGTATAAATCTCCCCTTGTCCTAATTAGTTTTCGGTGGTTTGTTGGTAAACTCGGGCGATTATAGGCGAAAAGATAGTGAATAGTAAATCGTTAATCGTTAATCGTTAATCGGTAATCGCTAATCGTTGACGGGCGAATCGTTGCAGCAGAATTCCCCACCCTCAATTACAAATAGGCAGGCTCGAGCGCCTGCCTATTAACGATTAACAATTAACGATTAACGATTAACTACTTGATCTCCAATTCAAACGGCAGCATCAGCATTGCCTCGCCGCGTTTCATTCGATCAAACAGTTCTGCGTACCGAAACATCCGGCGGACATCATCCGGGAGCGACTCGACGAGGGCTTGCTGGGCCTTTTGTTCCGAACTTGTCTGCGTCTCTTCCGAATCGCCAAACCATGTCTCAAAGAACGGACGCGGTGCGGGAAGGACGACACGCCTGACGTCTTTATCTGCCGGTAGACCGGCGATCTGCTTTGCGATATCGATCGCTTTCTCAAGACCGCCAAATTCATCGATCAGCCCGTTCGCCTGCGCCTGCGTTCCCGTCCACACGCGGCCCTGGCCAAGTGTGTTGGCTTTCTCCGCGTCCATGTTCCGTCCCTTCGCGACCTTCGGTATAAAGTTGTTGAAGTAGATGTTGTTCGCACCTTCTTCCATCTTGGTCCGTTCTTCCGGCGTCCACTTTTCGGTCTCTCGAAAGATGCCGGCGTTCTTGCCGCGCATCACATACTCATTCGAAACTCCGAGCCAGTCGTATAGACCCTTGACCACGGGTTTGCCCATGAAGACACCGATCGAGCCCGTGATCGTCGAAGGCTCGGCAACGATCTTGTTCGCGTTGCAGGCGATGTAATAACCGCCCGACGCGGCGACATCCGACATCGAGACTACGACCGGCTTCTTCGCCTTCGCGTTCTCAAGTGCGTACCACATAAGATCGGATGCGAGTGCAGATCCGCCCGGTGAATCGACACGCAGCACGATCGCCTTAATCGAATTGTCATTCGCCGCGTCATTGACCGCCGCGACGACGGTATCCGATCCGACCATCGATCCGCCGAATGGGCCGTCGTTCGAGCGGCCGATGTTGATCGCGCCCGACGCGTAAATGATCGCGACTCGTTCACCCTTGTTCAGTCCGA
>JBKJOR010000272.1:0-4611 GCA_046595575.1 Pyrinomonadaceae bacterium
CAAATCCAGTGGCGAAAAGGACGGCGATCGCCATCATCGCCAGATACTGGACCGGTATTGGCCGGAGATTTACGATGAGCAACGCGATAATTATCGAGATTGGGGCAAAGACGATTATTAAGTGGCGCGAACCCCAAATCGAAACCGGCGCGAGCCAACTAATCGAGGACGCCAGGAGGACTGGTACCGCCGCGAAAATGCCCACCAGGTAAAGCGCCCCCCTATCGTCTTCCCGCTTCCACTCCATCCACTTCAAGATCTTTGCCGCTCCGATCGTTAACAGCAGCGGGATCGTAACGTAGAGGATAGTTGAAGCATCGGCGCTGCTCTGCTGGAAATAAAAAGGCTCGATCGCATCGAATACGAACTGAAGGATCTCTCGTATGCCCGGGCGCTCCATCCACCCGATATTTTGCGTCACATCGGCCCCGGCGCTAGAGGCTTTTAATAATGCTATGACCCAAGGAACGAATGCGGAGAGCGCGATTCCGAACATGATCAACACATGCCTGATCTTCACCCGTTGAAATATAAAGATCGCCGCGACCTCCGATGCGATCACGAACCAGCCGAAGTAGTGCGTGTAGATCAGAAGTACGTTGACCAGCGTCAGCATCCAGATGTTCTTTCCGCGAAAATAAAATCGAGCGAACAGCCAGATAGCGACGACTGAGAAGAAGAGTAGCGGCGCGTACATACGCACTTCCTGGGCGTACTTGATCAGGGATCCGTTGACCGCGAGAAACACGAGGCCGAGAAGCATCGCCGAAGTTTTCAGTTTCAGCTCACGGCAAAGATAGGTAAATGGAAACAGGGCGAGAGCGGAAAACAATACGGGGAAGAGCCGTAGCCAAAGCAGACTCTCACCGCCGATCGAGATCCACAATTTCAGCAGGACATAAAATAAAGGTGGATGGATCAGATCCAGAGCTACGAACCTGAAGAGGGAGGCCCAGTCGTGCTCAGCCGCATGGACACTGAAAATCTCGTCGAACCAGAGACACGAATCCGTAAGTCTCCATAGTCTGACGGCGATGTAAACGATACAGAGTACGATCGTGAGAATCGTTACGTTTCGTTTCTCTTGAACCATTTGCATCCAGCTATCAATTACGAATTAAGCGCTTACAAAATCAAATCAAAGAGGATCTTATAGACGTACACCTTCGCATAGCTCACCTTCAATGCTGGTGTAGAAAAGCTGTACGTCTTTGAAAGTGTCGCTATCGCGGCAGTAGGAAATGCAGTGGTCGTAGGGCTTCGAATAGATGTGAATGCTGACGGCACGATCGTTGTATTCGGTGAGGTTCAGGATTTGGTGGATCGGCTCTTCAAGCTCGACCTTAGCGGTCAGACAGTCGGCGAGTTCGAACGTGTCCGTTTCTTTTAGCTTGCAGTATCCCCTTCCTTCGTCGATCTCTTCGACGGCAAAGTTCTGACCCTTCAGCCGCCCGATCGGCACTGTCATCCAGCACCGCTGCTCGCAATGATTGTGCACACGAGATACGTGACCCGACTCCCAACAGATCGCCATCATCTCGAATCTGTCGTCTTTGTAGATCAGGTTACGAGTGTAGAAATTCGGGCTCCAAAAAAGGTACTTCTGAATAGAATCGACGTCGATCGGATGCTCGTTGAGATAGTCGTAAACCGGCTCGCAGAGGAACATATCGTCCGACATTTCTCGAAGCCCGGATACAAGTTTGTCTATTGGGACTCTCTTCATCTAGTCAATGAGACTTCGATAACAGAGCCTCGAAGTCACCTCTGGATTTTAGACCTTTCTTGTTTCGTTTTCCCTTTCTGTGTGCTCTGTGGCTAATCTTCCAACGCTTTTCTCAAGAAGTCAACGAACTCGACCGGGTCGCGCGTGAGTCCAGGGAACGTCGCGATCGGCTTTCCATCGGCGTCAAACACGGCATAGAACGGCAGTGCAACCGTCTGGAAAGTGTCCTGCTGAAACTGCTGTTGCTGTTCGTAAACTTCGCCATCTCCATCGGTGTAGAGGCTGACCAGGACGAACTTCTCCATCTCCGCTCGAACTTTCGGCAGCGTGAACATGTTCGCTTCCATCCACCGGCAGTTCGTACATGTATAGCCGGTGAAATCGACGAACAGCTTACGGTTCTCTGCCTTTGCTTTGGCGAGGGCGGCTTGGAAATTGTTTGTCATCCAAGGAAGTTCTTCGTCAGGATTTCCAAGCACGTTGAAAACAGAGTGCGAATTTTTTGGCGGAAGGAACGATTCGAGTTCGCCCAGTTTTCGCCCAAGCACACCGGCTGAGAGGTAGATGCACATACCGAGGAACAACGCGGCAAACATGATGCGGAGCGGTGTGATCTTTTTGATAGGCGAATCGTGACGGAATTTAAAGAAGCCGAGAATGTAGGCAACGATCCCGATGCCTAACACGACCCAGATTATCAGGACCAACTCACGCGTAAAGATCTTGCCATAATTGAGCGCGCCGGTTTCGTTAAGCCCGGCTCCCCATACGAGATCGACATTTGAAAGGAACTTCATCGCCGCCGCGATCTCGAGAAAGCCCATCACTACCTTCACCGAGTTGAGCCATCCGCCGGATCGAGGAACCGAATGCAAAAGCCGCGGTGCAACAGCAAGAACAAAGAACGGTAGCGCGAAAACGAACGAGAACGTGAGCATGCCGATCAGAGGCATCTTCCAATCGCCTTGCGCCGTAGATACGAGTAAGCTGCCTATGAACGGCGACGTGCATGTAAATGACGTAAGCGTGAAGGTGAGCCCCATCAATAGCGCTCCGAGGTAAGCACTTCCCTTCCCTTCCTCACTTCGCGTGATCGCGTCCAGCTTCGTCAGGACACTCGCCGGTATCGAGATCTCATAAAAGCCAAACAGGTTAAATGCAAAGAACAGGAACAGTGCCCCGATGAAAAGATTCACCCACGGATTCGCCGCGAAGAGGTTTATTCCTGCCGCGCCAAACAGAACCGCCAGCAGCATCCCGAGCAACGAAAACGTCGCAATGATTCCGACCGAGTAAACGGTCGCAAGCTTTATCGTCCGAAGATGATCCCCGGCCGAGTGCTTCATGAAATATGAAACGGTGATCGGGATCATCGGAAACACGCACGGTGTCAGAAGCGAGATCGCACCGAATGTTGCCGCAAGCCAAATGAACGACCAGAGATCTGTTGGCTGTTGGTTCGTAGTTCGTAGTTCATTGTTCGTCGACGCACCGAAAACTGGCGACTGCGAACTGGAAACTGATTTCTTAACGTCCTCTTCCCCTCCGAATGAGATCCGTTTTGTTCGCGGAGGCAGGCAAAATGTATCGTTGCAGAGTTGGAACCGCACATCGGCGAGGATTTCTCTGACAGTCGTTTCGCGTTGCGCTGTCACTTCGAGCGTGAACGTCGCGTCGTTCTCAAAGTACCGGGTTTCGAGTGGTTTTCCCTCGACAATAAAGAGCGGGTCCGGCTTACTGATCGGCTCTTGCGAACTCACCTCGCCCAACCCAAATGGACTTCCCTCACTGATCTTGATCGTGGTAGGGATCGGGCCACCGACCGGTTGATCCAACGCATACAGGTGCCAACCGGGCTCGATCGATACATTCAACTTAACCGACGTCTTATCGCCCGAGCTAAGTTTTTCGATTACAGGGTTCGGCTCCCAACTCCACTTTGTGGGATTCTGAGCAAAAACACTGATCGGGATCAGTATTAGGAGGAAGATCGAATTAAAAAAGCTGAAACGCATGGCTAAAACTAATCTATTATACGCGGTTGGGCCAACATAGGTTGCCCAACCCCGCACTAAAAGTAGCAGATTCTGGCTGTCGCGTAGCGACGAAGCGAATCTACCCGTGGCCCTAGGCCACGGTTAGAACGACCCGAGATCTGCGTCGCGTCGCGCCGCTCGAATGAGGCTTGAGCCTCTGACGCGGCTGGAATTTGGGGGCGGTTACCATGGCCTGAAGGTAGCGGCTAAAGTCGTTTGGTCGCTCCCGCGACACGATGGGCTTGGGTTTGCCTAAAATCGAGTTCTGTAACCCATCGAGGGGATGCTTATCGTTTTGACCGTCAGTGCAATTTTCACCGTGGAAGAAGCTTTTTGCACAATTAAACGGCGGTCGCTTATAATCAGGCTTTACGGATGACCCGAATTTTTATCCGTAGCCTCACGGAGGACTGATTTGCCTAAGACAGCAACAAGCCAGAAGAAAGAGACCCGAGCAAACGATAAAGCCGGCAGCGATCTGAAACTCGTCGAAGCGAAGAACGGGAAAGGCGATGCAAGCTGGATCGAAACTGCGAAGGCCGAGTTTGTGAAACGGCGGAAGTCGCAGCTCGAATCGATCAAGAAGACGGATAAGAAGCTTCTTCGCGAGATGCTCTACCAGATGGTTCTCGGTCGCAGGTTCGAAGAGAAGTGCGCCGAGGTTTATCGCATGGGTAAGATCGGCGGCTTCTGCCATCTTTACATCGGCCAGGAAGCGATCGCCGTCGGATCGATGATGGCTCTCGAAAAGACGGACATGGTCATCACCGCGTATCGCGATCACGTTCAGGCGATGGTAAAAGGCATAACGCCGGAATCTGTCATGGCCGAACTGTATGGCAAGGAAGG
>JBKJOR010000435.1:0-3045 GCA_046595575.1 Pyrinomonadaceae bacterium
GCTCTGTATAATACTAACGCCCCGATTTCCAGTCGGGGCGTTTTAAAACCAGAGTTTTTAAAACCTTGAGTATTTATGCTAGTATGGTTGTATAAATAATTCTGAAAAAAATGGATAATTCCTTGCAGCGGCTAATCGAACTGTCTAAAGCAGATGGTGGAAAGTTCTTTGTGCTCGATGAAAAAGGCGAGCCAGTTTTAGTAATTATGGGTGTCGAACAATACGAACAGATTTTATTAAAAAAAGTTTCCTCTCAGCTAGAAGATATTGAAGAGATCAATCGTAAGATTATTGACGCTCAGAAAACCCAAGAAAAAAAACAAGCTATTCAAGAAGATCTTGTTAGCGAGGTTATAGATTCCACATTTTCGTTTGAGCCAGAGATATCGATGACAAACCGTCCTAATAATTCTGGTGAGTATAAAGGCGAGCTAGAAGATATATAGTAGACATATAAAAAAACTTGTTTAAATGATACGAGGCCCGACTTGCTTTCGCAAATCGGGCCTCGGTTGTTGTTGTGTTAGTTCAGCGCGCGTAGATGACTACGCGGACGGTGAACTCCCCGAACCTATTCAGGGCTTCCTGGTTCGCATTCACGCCCAGGTAGAACGTTCCTCCTCCTCCTTCGATTGTTGTATTGTCTTTGCGGTATGTACCGCATCGTCCGTTCGGGGTCCGGTAAACCAGAGCCCCAACGTACTGTGGGTAGTCGCTCGTGCATTCCCGTGGGTTCGTCAAGAACACGTGGGGGTTGCTCGTTGCCGTCGTCCGGTATGGGCTCCCCTTGTAGTGGATGCCCAGTACTCCATTTCGACAGCATAATTCTCCGTATTGTCCGCGGTCACCGACGCTGACCGTTTCTGACGGATCAACGTGGATTTTCGCGAACTCTCCCGACCGTAGCGGCCGAGAAACTTCCACCCAACCGCTGCTTGCCGGCACCTGTACGTCGAATTGTTCGACGATGTGTGGTGCCGAAAGCGCGGCGGGGGAAACGTACACCCGCGCGCCCGGGTTACTGGCCAGCGCAGCTACTGCTCTGGTCGGTTCGGCCGTGGGGCGAGGGGTGATTACCGCTCGTACGTCTGTCTGCGGAATCAGCACCGTGAGGTTCTGGTTCCATCCCGCCAGGATATCCTTCGCGTTGATTGGCGGGTGCACGGCGATCACCGGATAGCCGTTGGCCTCAGTTGGCAGCGCGTTGGCGCTGATTCCCTGAAACATCAGGCCTTCGGCGACGTCTTGCATTGGGCTCAGCGAATGCACGGTGACGTTTCCTTTGGCGTCTTCCGTGCACCGGCAGATGTACATCTTCGTTGCGCGGGTCGTGACATAGAAACTCTTGCCACTACCCATCTGCGTGTTCACGTAGCCTTGGTGCTTCGCGGTCGCTCTCGAGCTCCAAACTCTAGCCGTTTGGGTGCTGCTGAACATATGAAAGCCCAGGAGAAGCACCATCGCGACCATTGACGCTCTGCTGAGCCATCGGAACGTTCCCCAGGTGTACGTGGTGTACATCGAGAGCATTGCGATGGTCAGCAGTGTCAGGATTACAACCCAGTCCAGGAGCGAAGTGGTTTGGAACGTGTCCTGCAAAAGTGCCAGGACGATGATTGTTACTACTACTACCGCCCACGCCGTGATGATCCGACGTACAAACTTGAATAAACTGTTGCGGCCTTCGTGCATTGCTCCGCGCAGCGATCCGCCGAATGCAAATGTAATCGCAAGAGCGGCGGAACGAGCCACGGCGGTGAACAGTGCCATCGTGAGTGTGATCAGGAAGAGCGCTAGACCGCCGCTGATAACGGTCCCGGTAACCCCGCCGAACAGAGCAAAGCCGATCATGGCGGAGGTAGCGAGAGTAGCAGCTGCGGTGCTAACGCCGAGAACTGCCGCTGTGCCCAAGCCGATTACACCGACCAGTTTTTTAAAGGGCGGGATCGCCGTTGGGAACAGGAAGGCCAGGCCGACGAATAGGCCGACCATCAAAAGAAACTGGATCATTGCGAGCGCCTCTTATGGTTGGAAGTCTGGGTGTGTTGGATCGATGGCGTGGTTTGCCTGTCGCCGCGCTTCCATAAGCGCGCCGAAGATCTTGCCACCGGTGCCCGCGAAGCGATTCTTCAAAGGAGTGTAATACCCACACATGCCGTGCATGCGGACCAGTCGATCTTCGTTGCCGAACGCATCGTCCGTTACTGGGTGCGCAATGAAGGCTTCGAGCTGACCGGCTGCTTCGAGGATGAGCGCGTCGTCGAGTTCGACAAGTCCTTTGTCGTTCGTCGGTACGTCTCGCGTGATGTAGTCGACGTAGGTGTTCACGATATGATCGTGAAAGCTCTTGTCGACCTTGCTTGCATCTCCGATCCAAGCAAGTAACTCTTGCCGATCCGCGTCGTTCATCTGTCCGAGAATGCGGAGCCAGTCGTCGTGCTTGCGGCGAAACTTCTCCGCCATGGAACCTTTGAAATGCTCCATGGCCGCTTCCGTTGCCTTGGTGGCAGCGGTTTCGAAAAGCTGTCCCGAGAGGAGTTCGAAGACCTTCTTCAAAGCCATTCCGAGTCCTCCAAAAACAGTCCACCCCGCCAATCCTTGCGCCCCCTCTTTGAGGGCGCCTTTGGCGAAGTCCTTTACCTCAGTAACTTTTGTCGGGGTTTCGGGTGCGGGGCGCCGATTTTTTCTCGGCCTGCGGGTACTTGGTTTGTCAGACATGCGTCTCCTACGGTTGATGTAATATTCTCCGCCGCTTTGGCGGTTTTCAGAACTATGTGAATGAGTTGGTAATGTGCACGGACCAGCTAATTAGTTGAACTAATCCGATTAGTCACTATACTATATTTTTGGGTTAAAGTCAAATAGTGATTTAACTTATTTAAGAGGTTTTTTACCTGTGGATATCTACGCCTAAAACAGGGGTTTTCCCTTGGGTTTCAAGGGTCTTTAGGCTATAATTATGATAAATAGGGTCGTTTTGAAACTTAAACAAAAAGTATATGAAGGATATTAGCGAGTATGTTGAGCGTTTAATCGAAGAAAAAG
>JBKJOR010000211.1:0-9202 GCA_046595575.1 Pyrinomonadaceae bacterium
GCCCGAAGAGACTGAGGGTTTGGTGGCGGTCATGGCAACGGGACGTTCCGACTATCCGAATCAGATCAACAACGTCCTCTGTTTCCCCGGCATCTTCAGAGGTGCGCTCAACTGCAGGGCCTCACGCATAAACGAGGCGATGAAGCTTGCGGCGGCACACGCGATCGCGGCGATCATCGGCGACGACGAACTCCATCCGGATTACATAATCCCGTCGGTCTTCGACCGGCGTGTAGCAGAAGCCGTAGCGGCGAGAGTAGAAGAAGCAGCTTACGAGACCGGCGTTGCACGACGGACGCGGTCGACGATCGAGAGTTCCTGGTAATCGACTGAATCGCCGATAGGTCTCTGATGAGCGATTCGGACCAGTGGCGATTCAAATGTCCCGATCATGCTTCGCGCTCGGTCATTTAATTGCGTTTCGGCACCCGCCAAAGTTAGAATTGTGCCATCAACTCTCATTGGAAGTCTGGGCAACGGACCCGCCGGCTCGTCCTTACATGCTATCCGGTCGTCTAAGCAGTAGCTCGGAGATCTAAGCTTGCATTTAGAATTAGGAGGAACGAATGATCAGAAGTGTTGCAATTCTCTGCATCGCGACCGCGATACATCGCCGCTCAGCCGTAACCCAATAACTACATCATTGTGCTAAACGTATGCCGTGCCGAACTAGATTCGTGCACGGCATAAACTTTGCTCGACGAAAGATGGCCATGGCGAGTAACATCCAGATCGGGACCTGCGGCTTTCGGACGAACAAGCATGAGTATGCAGACATGCTGAAGTGCGTCGAGGTCCAGCACACTTTCTATCAACCACCTCAGATAAAGACGCTCGAGAAATGGCGGAGAGAGATCTCTGCCGATTTCGAGTTCACACTAAAGGCATGGCAGCTTATCACGCACGAATCGACGAGCCCGACGTATAGACGAATTAAGAAAAAGCTCGACGAAAAAGAGACAGACGAGGCAGGGTTTTTTAAGCCGACGGATATTGTCGCGGAAGGTTTAGAAACTACGCTGGCGTGTGCCGAGGCTCTGCAGGCACGGACCGTACTTTTTCAATGTCCGGCAAAGTTTACGCAGACGAAGGAAAATATTGCGAATCTCAAGAGGTTCTTCACGAAGGCTGGACGTGGCGACCTCAATTTCGCATGGGAGCCGCGTGGGCCTTGGGACGACAAGGTTGTAAAGAAGATCTGCGAAGATCTCGATCTGTGGCATGTCGTGGACCCATTCGCAAAACGTACTGTTACACCTGAGAAATGCTATTTCCGGCTCCATGGTATCGGCGGATGGCGATATAAATATGAAGATGGAGAGCTTGAGGAACTGGCAGCACTGCTTCCGTCCGACAAACTGTCGTATGTCTTTTTCAACAACAACGAAATGACGGATGACGCGATGAGGTTCAGGAGACTGGTGGAATGAGTGACAAGTGACGAGTGAAAAGTGACGAGCCGGTCACCAACCCCTTTTCACTCGTCACTTGGCACTTGGCACTTCCCCGCTCACTTTTCACTAAACTTATACCCCATTCCATGAACGGTCTGGATGAAGTTCGGATGTTTAGGATTCAACTCAAGCTTCTGTCGCAACCAGGCAATATGAACGTCGACGGTTCGCGTCGAGGGCGTGGAATCATAACCCCACACGGCATCCAGAAGCTGGTCCCGCGAATGAACTACTCCGCGATTCTCTATCAGATGCTGTAGTAATTTAAACTCCATCGCCGACAGCTCGACCGGTTCGCTGTCGCGGATAACTTCCGCGCGTTTAAAGTCGATAGTGATCTCGCCGAACCGGAATGCATCGCCCGACCGACCGTTTGTATGCCCGGGAGCTCGCCGTAAAAGCGCCTCGACGCGTGCGAGCAGTTCGATCACCTCGAATGGTTTCGTCAGATAATCGTCGGCACCCAATTTCAGCCCCAGCACCTTATCGATCGTCTCGCCTTTCGCGGTAAGCATCAAAATCGGAGTTTCGATAAAGTTTTTGCGAAGGTCGCGGCACACGTCGTAGCCGTTTTTTTTAGGGAGCATGACGTCGAGGATGATCAGGTCGTAATTGCCTACGAGAGCTTTATCGAAACCGAGTTTACCATCCGCTGCAGACTCGACTTCGAATCCCTCGCTCTCGAACCGATCGGTAAGCGTCAGTATCAGTCCTTCTTCATCTTCAACCAGGAGAATGCGCATTTATGTTTTACGAGCTGGGCTTCACTTCCATGGCAACTCGATCGTAAATTTACTACCGCTTCCAGGTTTACTTTCGACTTCAACCTTTCCGCCATGTGCTTCGGCAATATTCTTGACCAGGTTGAGGCCGAGGCCGTTCCCGCTTATTTGCGCATCGACAACTTCCTTTGCCCGATAGAACGGCTCAAACACACGACCACGATCGTAGCCGTTGATTCCGATGCCTTGATCTTCGACCGATATCTTGAGAGAGCTGTCGCCATTGACGGCCGAGATCTTTATCCACCTCGATCCGTTGCTGTACTTGATCGAGTTCGCGATCAGATTCTGGATCGCCGTCGATAGTGCAGTTCGGTCGGCGTCGATCAACGGCAGACCCGACCGCAGATCGGTCTCAACCGCAAAGCCGCCCGAGTCGATCAGCGGCCGGCATGCGTCGAGTGCATCTTTTACGATCTCGACGGCGTCGGTCGGTGTCAGATTGTATTTCTGGTTGGCTGAACTCGCACCTGCAAACTCGAGAATTTGTTCGACCATTCGTGAAAGTTTCTTGCCCTCACCCTTGATCAGTTCACCGTAGCGTGAAACCTGCGCGGTCTCTTTCGCTACACCGTCGGCGAGATTTTCCCCAGCCGTGTAGATGACCGCGAGCGGTGTGCGAAACTCATGCGACACGCTCGATACAAAGTCGACCTGACGCTGGGCGAAACGCTTTGACCGGAGCGCCGACAGCACGATCGCGAGAATGCCTACAACAAGCAGCAGATAGATCCCGAGTCCGACAGCCAGACTCTTGTTTCGCTCGTTCGTGACGAAAGCTTGTAGCGAACCGGCTGAATGCTGCACGCTCAGCATCAACGGTCCGCCGCCTTTATCATTGGAGCTCGCGAGGATCGTCGTGCGCGGTATAGATTTACTTCCTGGCTGCTGCAGCTCGATCTTAAACGTGCCTTTCTTACCGCCCTGCTCGGTGCGAGTGAACGTATGGCTTTCCACCCGCTGATTGATCACTACTTCCCCTTTATGCTCGGCCGCGATCCTGGGCAATGCATCGCGGTTGGCGAAGAACATAAGATTGTCCGGCGACATGTTGAACATCGGGGCAGTTGCGTCGGACGCGGTCGTCGCACCGTTCGTTGCAAAAATCGTCTGGCCGGCTTCATCCGACACCGCGATATCGTATTCTTCCGGAAAGTACTTCCGGGCAAGATCGGGCAGCACCCGTTCCTTGATCATCGTGCCGTCGAGCAGTACAACCAGCCACCCGAACGTGTCCGGCATTCTAATGCGGGGCCTCTCTTCAGTTTCTGTCCGGCGCATCACGATGTGCTCGATCGGCCTGCCGCCTTCGTAGACCGGCAGAATCATTGCGAACGCATCCACATAAACCGGCCGGGAGTCTTCGCTCGTAAATCGCGCCCGTAAACCATCAAGCTCTTGAGTCGTCTGAGTCGTTTCGAAAACGCGTTTCGCAGGATCGTACTTGAGCGGCTCTACATCCGCCGGTTTCGAAACAAAATAAATATCGCGAATCAGTTCGGGGTAAGCAGTACGTTCCTTCCAAAAATCGTAACGCTCGTTGAACTCGGCCCAATCAGACCTCATCCACATCGCCGCATCGGTCTGGAAATTGAAGTACCCGGCCTGCATTTCACGGTCGAAATCTTGGGCGAACCGAGCTGTGTCGGTATCGACACGCTTCTGCATTCGATCGCGTTCGGCCTCGCTAGCCTCCGATAGCCAGCGATACTGTAGACCGACGAAGAGCGTGAGCAGCGCGAGCATGCCGGAGACCAGGAGTATTGAAAACCATGTTCGCTTCATAACGTCATCAGCATTATGCTACTAACGCCGACCGCCAAACAATGGACTTTCGGCAGATTTTACATCCTTAACAAATTCTTTGCGTCGTCTTAACCATTCGTGCTAAAAGGTCTGGAATAATTCATCATGCCGAGCGAGATGTCATCTTCAAATACACCTCCTAAAGATGTTTGATTTAAACCTGAACTCGCTCGGTAACAGATTTTATTTACCCGGAGGCTACTTATGAAAAGATTTATCGTTTCTATTTTAGGCGTGACCGTATTTTGCATAGGTCTCGGAGCACTTGTCGAAAAGGTCGGAGCCGGCCTCAAGTCCGACGAGAAAGCGATTGCACTAATTAAGCAAGCGCGGATCGCGATCGGCGGAGAACAGTCGATAGCGGACGTCCGCAGCATGATAATCAAGGGCAACAGTATCCACACGATGAAGATGGGTACCGAAACCCGCACGGAGCAGGGCGAAACCGAGATCGCGATGCAGTTACCCGACAAGCTCTCTAAAATGGTTAAGATCGGACGGCATGACGGTGCTCAAGGTGACAAGTTCGTCAACGAGAAGCGTGACGTAATAATCATGAGAGGCGAAGGGCACGTCGGTGACGGCACAAAGAAAGTGGTGGTTCGAAAGTCCGACGGAGGCGAAAACAGCGAGATCGAAAAGATCATAATCGAAGGCGATAACGGCGAGTTTACGACGTCGGACGGAAAGAAGGTGTTGGTCAAAAAGATCGAAGGCGGCCCTGACGTTGAGAGGGTTATCGTTACAGGTAAGAACGGAGAATTCACGACTTCGGACGGCAAGAAGATCGTCGTTCGCACCGACGATGGGAATGAAATCGAGAAAGTCATCGTCAGGGGCGATAAAGCGCAGCACATGAAACTCGCGGGTGGAGCCGGCTCTGATCATTCGGGTATGCGCCAGAATGAACTTCTGCGAATAACATTGTCGCTGCTGCTGACGGCACCCGAAGGAATGGACGTTAGCTACGCGTACCTTGGTGAAGGCGACGTCGACGGAACGACCTGCAACATCGTAAATGCGAGCTTCGGCGGATCTAACATAAAGCTCTACTTATCCAAGGCTTCGAGCCTGCCGGTCATGGTTAGCTACGAGGGCCATGCATTGCCGAGGGTTATGCACTTTAGAACCAAGGCGCCTGAAGGTACGGACGGCTCCAAAGACGATGTAACGTTCAATCGCAAGATGGAGGGTGGAGAAACGGCTGAGTTCAACGTGCGCTTCTCAGACTATCGCAGCGTGAACGGCGTCCAACTTCCCTACAAATGGACGACCGCGGTCGCGGGACAGACGAGCGAAGTTTTCGATGTGACGGGTTACGAGATCAACCCGGCGAACATCGCCGAGCGATTTCAGAATCAGAAGGTAATGGTTAGAACCGAGAAGCGGTAGCAACCGGGTTCTTATTCGTACCTTGTGCGCGAAAGTGTTCTTAGCTTTCGCGCATTTTCGCGCGAGAGCTACCGGGTCGCTGCTGCGCAGCGGGTACCGATTCGATAGATTTGAGCTTCGAGGCGAGGATCGGAACAAGAGTGTTCCCTGCGTCGATGGCACCTTTTATGTGACGCTGATTTGTGAAATGGCCGGCGACATAGATCCCTCGAACGTTCGTTTCGAATGTGTTCTCATCGTAAACAGGCACCTCGCCGTATTTGCCGCTCGCAGCAGTGTCGACGCCCAGGCTTTTCAGCATCGTTAAATCGGCATCGGCACCGATAAGGACAAACACAACATCGTTCAGCAACGATTCACGCTTGCCGTTCTCGTCTTCGAGCTCCACGGTATTTTCGGTTACCTCTAATACTTTGCCCAGGAAAAAAAGCTTCAGGCAGTGTTTCTTTAGCCCTTCTTCGAGCGGCTGCTTCACCCAGTACTTGATACAGCCCTGTTTCGGATCGTTATTCTCCCAATCGCGTCGAAAGATCGCAAGAGTTGTATCCGCCCCTTCTTCGGCGAGAAACAATGCCGCCTCGCCCGCCGAGTTGCCTCCTCCTACGATCAACGCGCGCTTCTTTACCCACGGATACGTCTCACGAAACTGATCATGAACTTTCGGAAGCTCGTCTCCGGGCACGTTCAGCTTTCTCGGATAGTCCATCGCACCGATCGCAAAGAGCACAGTCCGCGCTCGATATTCCGCTTTGTCGGTCGTCACGGTAAATGACGTGGGCTCGGCGCTCCTCGGTCCTCGTTCCGGAGCGGTAGCCCCGCTTAGTTCTGTAACCGGCGAGACCGCTGTAACAGTCTCCTCCGTCTGCACGTTCAACTCATTGTCCAAAACAAAACGGACGTAGTAAGACAGCAGCTCTTCCCGGGTTGGTTTGTCTCGTGCGGGATGCAACCCTCCGGCCTCGAACTCAAGCTCGTTCGTTGTCGAGAAAACAGTTAGGCCGACCGGATAGTTGTATATCGTATTACCGATCAGACCCTTCTCGATCACTACGTATTTCAGGTTGTGCAGTTTGGCTTCGTACGCGGCTGAGATTCCGGCCGGACCCGCTCCGATAATTATCAGATCAAGCATTTTCGAGCTTCCTCAATTCCGCCGTGAAAAGTTCCATCTGGACCTTTGTGCTCTCGAGACCTCGTTTCGAATCCATATAGCTTTGCCATTCACCCGTCGCCGTCAACGCTTTGAGCGTGTCTTCGTCGAGTGCGTGAGACATTAAGACGAGCAGGTCGCTGAGTGCCTCGTGACCTTCAAGCAGGGATTGGATAATGGTGTACGCAAGTTTGGCGTTTGGCAGATCGATATCAACGTCGTCCATAACAATTAATTTAGCAGGCTTAGTATACAAAAAAGGTCCGCCTGGTTCGCGAACCTCTGTGATGCCAGGCTGAATGTCGGGCTAATTTTCCGGCTCGTTCGCCTTTGTCCGGTCTTCGACTCTGAATTCCGGGCTCGAGCCCTGGGGAACCACCCAAAGCTCGACTTGGGGAGTTCCACGATAACCACCGAAAACAACCTGGATACGTTCCGCTCCGATCTCCGAACCTTCAGCGATCCGATTTCGCCCCGTCTGAATTAAATCCATTAATCGGCTGACATCGTAGACGTTTTCGTCAGCATACAGAACGATAACACCGTTACTCTCGGGAGAACGCTTTACCGCTGATCCGAACGATCGCTTGGCCCAGAGGAGCTTATTTCGATCGGTTGAAGTCGAGTAGGCCCCATCGTCTTCGCCGCCGGAACTCTGCTGAACGTCTTCCGTCTTCGGCTCCTCTTCACTTTCCGAGGCCGGCTGCTCGATCGCGGCGGATGGATTGAGTGCCGACGGATCATAACCTGAATCGCTCTCGCCGG
Source organism: Pyrinomonadaceae bacterium (assembly GCA_046595575.1). GTDB lineage: Bacteria > Acidobacteriota > Blastocatellia > Pyrinomonadales > Pyrinomonadaceae > OLB17. The sequence continues at coordinate 7,350 of JBKJOR010000211.1, forward strand.
CCGGTTCTTCATCCATTCGGTTTCGAACGTCAGGCAGAATGTATTCGTTTAGCGTGTTCTGTCCGGCGACGGATAGCATGTGCCGTTCGAGCGGACGGGCGGGGGGGCTTTTCAATTCCGCGTTTGCGGTCAACACCGCCGCCGTCGATTTACCGGACGGCTCAGAGTTTCTCGAGCAGGAGGTCGAGATCAGTACGACCACGAGGACGGGTAACGCGAGCGATCTGTACGATGTCATAAATGTTTACCTCAATGACGAAATAGCGGCGACCTTATAAAAATGGAAGTGCGCTTACTTCTGCTTTTTGCTCACCGGCCTGCAATGGCGTTCCCTCTGCAAGGTAATCGTATCTCACGTAACCCAGGGCGATCGTCTTCCCTAATGCCGGCGATATGGTGGCTGACGTTATCTTTCCAGCGCTTTTGCCGTCTTCGGCGATCAATTCTGTTCCTTTCAAGGACGATATCAAGGTTTCCGGCGACGATGGGAAGATCAACCCCGAAAGCTTCTTAGCAATGTGCCCGCGAAAATGGATGCGGGCGATGATCTCCTGACCGATGTAGCAGCCCTTGTTATAAGAGATCAGCCCGTCGATCCCAAGTTCGGGAACGATGGTCGTCGAGTCCATATCGATCCCAAAAAGTGGGATCCCGTGCTCGATGCGAAACACCTCGAACAGCGAATCCGCGATCTCGGGCGCTTCGAAATAACTCAACTCCCCGACGAAGTCGGACGTGTCTTCGTTGTGGACGTAGTAATCCGTTCCATATTTCATGTCGAACTCAATAAACGGCGGTGTGATGGGAATGAAAGAGCGATCGAGAACACGAATGAACGAATAGGTCTCGGTTAAGTCCTCGACGAAAAACTCACCCGCCATAGTGAAGCGGAAAAGATTGTCGAAGACGACCTTCCGTGTCGCTTCCTCAGTTTCGATCAGAAAACGCTCGCCATGACGCACCATCCGCACAACCGCGATCAAGCGGCCTTTCGCATCGGGGAACGCCGCCAGCAGCATGCCGCCGTCTTCGAGTGTCTTCACATCGTTCGTGATCAATCCGTCCAGGAACTGGACCGCCTCGCCCCCGTGGACCGAAATAATTCCGCGGTTCTGACGGTGAAATGCCGAGCCCCCGGAATGAACGTGATTGTAATGCAGACGGTCGTTCGAATTCATCGGATAAGTTTACCGAGTGTCTGGAAGTGTAGTAACTGGAGATCCAGTCCACGTTGGGCCGCGATCACTTGAGGACTCGGATGATAAAGCGGGATGAGTCTGGAGTCGTTCCAAAAAAGGCTTTTCCCCGCGTGAGTCTTTAACCTGAACTCATGATAGGTAATCAAAGCCAGGGCTTCAAGGGCTACGGCGCCAAGCGTTGCGATAACGGTGGGGCGAAGTAGCTCGAGAACCCTTCTTAGATAAGCCGAACAATTCTTAATCTCGCTTCGCGCCGGCTTGCGGTTTGCATCAGTAGGCGAACGCGGACTGCACATAACGGCACTTGTAATAAAAATTTTCTCACGATCGAGGCCGATCGAATCGAGCAGTATTTGAAAGTTGTCGCCCGACTTATCGCCAAAGAAAGGCCGACGCGTCCGGTCGGCACCCGCCCGGCCCGGAGCTTCACCAATAAAAAACACTTTCGGTTCAAGAGAACCGTTCAGTTCGCTAAGCACCGCAGTCCTTCCGGCCAAGTTCGGACAAACACCGCAGGACCGGGCCTCGGTGGATAATAGTTTAAATTCTTCGCCCTTAGACAAATCCATGGCGGCGTTTGTTACAATTACGTTTTAATTCTAGTATCTGGAAGTTCACATACATAATGAGTCAGCTATCTAACGAAGTAGTATT
>JBKJOR010000395.1:0-4704 GCA_046595575.1 Pyrinomonadaceae bacterium
CGCGGGTACAGCAAGCATTGACGAAAATTGAACGTAAGGCTAGAGTTGGTATGCAAAATTCCGTTTTCCCTAATTCACGAACTAACAGATCTATGATGGCTTCCTCACCGCCATACAATCTATTTTTGCAAGTTAATCTCGTCCTGCTTGCGTTTGTCGCGACGTCCCTGATCTTCGCCCTGCCGGCGGGTACGCAGGATCGGATCGGCGCGCCCGCCGAGCCTGCCAGGCCTCCGATGTTCGTTTTGCAGATCGGTATTGGAAAGTACCAGCACACCCCGACATGGGCCGAGCTTCGCGGGGCGGTGACGGATGTTGTCGAAATGCGAAAGGTCCTCGAGGGCGAGCGATGGGGAATCCCGACCGCTAATATCGTTACGCTGACGGACGCCGAGGGGACGAAGCAGCGCATCTTCGAAAATTTCCAGACGCACCTGATCGCTAAGGCTCGCGAGCATTACGAGAAAACAAAGAACCGCGATGCAGTCGTCATGTTCCAATTCAGCGGCCATGGGTCTCAGGCGCCGGACGTCGACGGCGACGAAAAGGACGACGGCAAAGACGAAACGCTGGTCACAGTCGATAGTCAGGACGCACCCGGTAAGAACTTTGACATATCCGACGACGAGATATACGCGCTGACGACGGAGCTCCGTCGCTGGACGGACAATATCGTTTATATTTTCGATAGCTGTCACTCCGGCTCCGGAACGCGGAATGCCGAGGATGTGCGCCGATTGCCGGAAAAGAAGTCGCCTGTGGTTCCGGTTGCGGGCGTCGGTACTACGACGCGATCGGGCACGACAAAAAAGGAAGACGGAGACTCGGGCGTACTGCCGCCGGGTGACGATTACATTGTCATAACAGCAGCACGTCCGAACGAGCTCGCGTCGCAGAAAAATTGTTTCGAAGAGTGCGGCGATGCCCGTCGTCCCGTCGTTTACGGAAATCTTACTTACTATCTGATCGACGAGCTGAAGAACGTGCGAAACGATACGAGCTATCGCGAGCTGATGGAGAACGTGACCCGTCGTGTCGTTGCCGACAAGCCGACTCAGACGCCGCAGCTCGAGGGCGACAGTTCGCGGTTCGTGTTCGGTTCGCTTGGCCGAACCGAGGATAATTTTGTTCGCATCGCAAGCGCGGAGACAAAAGCGGCGAACGGCACACGAAGCTTGAGGATTCGGGCAGGTGCTATGCAAGGCGTGACAGTTGGAACTGTAGTCGCATTCTACGCCCGAGAAGCGACACGGTTTGAGCAGGCACAGAAGATCTCGTCGGGTATAGTGACGACGGTGACGCCGTCCGAATCCACCATCCTGCTTTTGGAACCGAAGCGCACGATCACGATCGATGACAAGTCGGTCGTTGTGACACCGGACCTCGGTGCACTTCGATTAAAGGTCGACCTCGACATTGATGCGACGAAGTTGTCCCAGGACGATAAAAAGATCGTCGCCCTTGTCCGGGGTTATCTCACGCCGCCGACTCCGAACAGCAAGGGTGAGGTCGAGATAGTTGCAACCCGGGCGGGCCAACCCACACGCTGGGACGTCGCGTTACTAAAGGACAAATTTTCAAATGTGGCCGCCAAGATAAACAGCGGCACCAAGGCAGATTTTGCCTGCTTAATTCCCGGCGAAGAACGTCCCGATGGGGGCGTCGCCGCAAAACCCGACCGGGATGTCTTCTATCTCGCCGGGCGCGATTTTGTTCCGCTCTACAGGTTTTGCATGGAATCGCCCGGAGCCGACGCACTGACCCAAACTGCTGCGGCCCGTCGTCTCGAAAAAGCTATTGTTCATCTGAGCAGTCTGCGGACGGTCGGATCTATTTCAAACAAGCGATCGGCCCTGACCGGCAAAGTAGTGGTCACGCCTATCCGGCTGAAAGGCGAGATTGAATGCGTCATGTCCACACTCAAGATCGGCTCGCCGGAGCGCTCGATCGCAGATCTTAAATCCGGTACGCATCAGTTCGATCCGCGTGAACCGTTTTGGTTCGAAGTGGCGAATAATTCGACGATGCCTCTGTACGTCGCACTGCTCAATCTTGGGCCCGACGGTGCGGTCAGCGTGTTTTCGCCTCGCGGAAAAACAATGAGCGAGGCCGGCGGCGTTGTGATACCGGCCGGCGGCAAACGGATTGTGCCGGGCGACGACTGTCGCTCCGAAAACGGCGAGCTGGTGGAGGCGGGAGCTCTTCGAGCGTCTCGGACACGCGGGCTCGACAAGTTTAAGTTTATTGTTTCGACCGCACGGCTGACGTACGAAGATTTTTCTTATCTCGAACAGCCATCCCTAACGAAGCGAAACAGCAAAGGCTCGCTTTCCGGGATGAATGATTGGACAACGGTTGAAACCGTTTTGCAGATAAGCGACACGGGGAATTAGACGGCCCTCGCGTCTTCGGTTTATGAAAGTGTTCTATAAATTGAGGAGTAACAAATGAAGAAGCATAGTTTGATCGGAAAGGTATTGGCGATCGCCTTTATCTCACTCATCGCGGTCTCGGCCGCGTCAGCAAAGGATAAAAAATTCGGGCTCTTTGTCGGTATCAACGCTTACACCGGTGGCATCAATCCGCTTCGCGGTTGCGTCAATGACGCAACGAAAATGCGCGAGGCGATGATGACGAAGTTCGGATTCAACGCAGCGGACACTACCCTACTAACCGACGCCGCCGCGACGCGCGAAGGTATTCTCACCAACCTGAAAAAGTACCAGGCACTCGCCGGCGTTGGCGATATTCTCGTCTTTCATTACTCGGGCCACGGCACACTGTTCCCGGATGCAAAATCCGAAGAGCAGGACGAGACGAAGCTCATTTATATGGAAGCACCGGACGAAAGCGGCGCGATGGAAGTTATCTACGAACGTGACAAGTATGATTCGGCGATCGTGCCGTACGACGCACGACTTAAGACGAGCGGCAAGCCGTGGCGAAACCTGATCCTCGACGACGAGCTGTACGCTGTCTTCTCCGCTGTCACTCGGAAAGGCGCTCAGGTCGTATTGATCTCCGATAGCTGCCACTCCGGTTCGATCGACAAGGCAAAGACGTGCGATGCGCGGCGAAGAGCCGAGTCGCTCGCTACCGTTTTCGGCGTGCGAAAGTTCAGCGAACTCGATATCGAATCGCCGGCTTCCGTCAAAACGGTTAGGACCCCGCCACCGGCTAAAGGTCTGTACCTTTCGATGACGGGTTCAAAGGACGATGAGTTCTCGCTCGACGCGACGATAAAGGGTGTGCCGATGGGCTTATTCACAGCAACATTTCTTTCGAAATTGCCACCGACCCCCGCACCAAGAAAGCCGATAGCGATGACGTACGAGACGATCATGAAGGCCGTCAGCCTGGATGTGGCTACGCAGGCCGGAAAATGGGACAACAACCAAAACCCGCAGCTCAACTCCGAATTCGGTAACCCGAAGATGGCGCTTTTCAGCGTACCGAAAGTCCGGTAAGTCGATCACCCCTCAGCTGCAAATTGAGATTAACGGGGGATTCTTGCCACGATTTCCGAAACCCGGGATCGGCGTCGCGTCAGCGATGGTTGAATGTGTTTTTTTTCAATCGTCGCTACGCGACGCCTATCGTTTGTAAACTTAGACCGTGACAAAAAGTCACGACTAATTCTCTGATCGCCACGCGATCAAAAATGTCCACGTTAACCGCCGATTCATTCCAGTTCCTGCTTGACCGCCTCGACGGCGATCCGGCGACCGCTGCGGCAAAATATGAAGAGCTGCGGGTCAGGATCTCGCATTTGCTTCGATGGCGAGGCTCGACGGTGGCACACTCAGATGAGCTGGCTGATCGAACACTCGATCGGGTCGCCGCAAAGCTCGCGAGCGGCGAACAGATCGAGAATATTCATGCATTCGCCGCAGCTGTTGCGCGATTTATTTGGCTTGAGCACTCGCGAAAAGACCGGACCGTCGCGGTCGGTGATGATCTGCCGGAAATCGCGGTCGAGCCGGACTTGAGTTTTCTCGAGGATCCGGATGCTCGCATACAATGCCTGCGAAGGTGCGTCGAAAATAGTTTCACGGACGAAGACAAGCGGCTTGTAGTCGGATACTACGACACCGATGCCGATGAGAAAGCGAAATCCGCTCGCAAGCGTCTTGCCGAATCATTTGGCCTGACGCTGAACGCATTGAAGGTGCGGGCATGCAGGTTGCGAATGCGGCTTGAGGCGTGCATCAACGACTGTGTCGCGGGTGTAACTCATTCGCGTGAACCGAGCACTCGAAGACAGGAGGTAATGTAAGCGATGAGTGAGATCGAACGTTATCTGCTTGGTGAAATGCCTGAGGCGGAAAGCCTAAAATTCGAAGACAGGTTCGTTGGTGACGAGGCGCTATTCTACGAAATCGTAGAACGTGAGAATGAGCTGGTCGATGCCTACGCAAGCGGCGAGCTAGTGGGTGCGGAGCGAGAACGGCTTGAGCGAAGTCTCGACTCGCATCCCGCCCGACGGCAGAAGATCGCGAACGCACAAGTTCTGACGCAGTTCGTCGCCGGCGAGAGGTCCGAAAGCAAGACCATCACGATCGCCGAACGCTCAAGTTTTTTCGCAAGATTATTTTCCTTCAGATCACCGGCGTTTCAGTTTGCCGCGATCGCGGCAATCGCTCTGCTCTCATCTGCGACGATCTTTCTGCTTCTGGAAAATCGCAACCTAACTTCGGTTCAGAC
>JBKJOR010000444.1:0-4447 GCA_046595575.1 Pyrinomonadaceae bacterium
CGGTGTCCGGCTTTCTTTTCTGTCTTTGAAGCTGTCGAACAACTCCGTGTGGCGGCTAGTGAGCGGCAACAAGCGGCCGCCGATAAAAACGTATTTGATGTTGGTCCGCGGCTCGAGAATGTCACCGTCAGTGACTACTACGTTCGCCATCTTTCCAACGTCTATCGAACCAAGCTGGTCGGCCACGCCAAGGATCTGCGCGGGATAGAGTGTCACCGACTTCAAAGCGTCGTCTTTTGATAGACCGAACCCACTGGCGATCCCAGCGTGATAAGGGAGATCACGGACTTCCGCACCGCCGTCTCCGGTTCCGATCGCAAACCTTACACCAGCCTGCATTAACTTTGACGGAGCTTCGAACAGGTAATCGTAAGCATCGTCATCGCGAACGGGCAAGCTGTAAATATTGGTGTAGATGACGGCGATGTCGTTCTTTTTGAGATCATCGGCCGCTCGCCACGCTTCCTGTCCGCCCGATATAACGCCCTTGAGCTTCATCTCCGAAACGAATTTGATCACAGCGCGAATATCCCGCTCGCGCTCGGCCGTAAAGATGACCGGACGCTGACCGCGAATATATGGCACCATCGCCTCCAGTTTCAGATCGGTCGCAGGATTCGGCAGCGTCTTGTCTTTGGCGTACGCTTCTTTCGCCCGTGCGTAATTTTCGGCGTTCTTGAAGATCTTTCTGAGTTCTTCGATCTGCGTGTCCCGACGCTTTACTGCTTCATTAAAATCGACCGTCTGGGGTGGAGCCTGCGGGTTGAATCCGCCAAACGTCGAAACGCGAGGAAAGTTGATCACGAGGCCCGACGTTCCTACGACAGCCATGTCCGTCTGCGTCGAGCCGTTCAGATTGATAAGAGTGCTCTGCCCCGCGATGAGTCCGCCGCCGGGTGAGGATTGAACGGTCGTAATTCCGTTGACCCGCGTGACGTTGACGTGAGAGGAATGCGGGTTCACAGCGGTGATCGCTTTCGCGTTCGCGTTCATGGTTCCGATCTCGGTCAAGTCCACCGTCGCATTAGCTCCCTGTGCGATCTCTGCGAGCCCCAAGTTCGTGCCCGCATCGATCATACCCGGATAAACTGAGAGTCCTTTGCCGTCGATCTTTTCTGCGTTACTCGGAACGTTAGCACCGACACCGACAGCGGTGATCTTTCCATCCTGTATCACTACGGTTCCGTTCTCGATCACGGCGCCAGAGACCGTAACGATCCGCGCGTTCATGATCGCGAACGTTCCCGCCCGGCCCGATTTGTTCTGCTGCGAACCGTCGCTCTGTGCAGCGGCAGATAATACACAGCAGAGGCACAGAGACACCGAGAATAGTGTCGACAGGCCAAAGGCGAGTTTAGTGCTTCTCTTGTTTCGTGGAGTTTCGTGTGATCTCGCGGTTCCAGTTCCGAAACTCGGAGAAGAATGAAGCCACGAACTTACACGAAAAGACGTCTTCGCCAATACCCTTTCGGACACTTTCAAACTCCAAAATCCAAAATCTAAAATCCAAAATTTCATCGGTTGTCTCCGTCGCCGTACTCTGCCTCATCCCTGTGCTCCAAACGTTTCTCGGCCGGAATTCGGGGGGGAGTGCCGCCCGAACCAGGAGCTTTGTTCACATCCATTTTTTCGAGCGCTTCCCGCTCTTTTGCCAGGTCGCTACGCTTCTGGATGTCCACGGCACGGTCGAAATAAACTTCGCCCTCGATCAGCGTCATGTCGACGCGCGAATAGACGCTGAACGGATGGGCCGTCCAGATCGCTATGTCTCCGTCCTTACCTTGCTCGATCGAACCCGTGCGTTTGTCGATCCCGAGTTGCTTCGCAGGATTAAGCGTGATCATTTTCAGCGAATCTTCTTCGGGGACCCCACCGTACTTCATCATTTTCGCCGCGTCCAGATTCAGCCGTCGGATCCGTTCATCCGAATCTGAATTGATCGAGACTAGGACGCCGTTCTTCCAAAGTATATATCCGTTGTAAGGGATCGAGTCGTAAGCCTCGAGCTTGTAGCTCCAACTGTCGGCGAAGATCGAGACCCCCGTGCCGCGTCGAGCGATCTCCGGAGCGATCTTATAAGCCTCGAGCCCGTGCTGGAGCGTGGCGACTCGGAATCCGAATTCGTCTGCGAGCATCAGCAAATTTAAATGTTCATCCGATCGATAGCCATGAGCGTGGACAAGCCGTTTGCCTTCGAGGATCTCCACCATCGGCTCAAGTTCGAGGTCGCGTCGCGGCCGAACGTTTGTCTTCTTTGCTCGAAAATCATCCCACGACTGTTTGTAGTCTTTAGCTCGAACAAACGTGTCGCGAATCACTTCAATCGTTCCCATCCGGGTTCGGGGGTAACGCAGCGTCTGCCCCGGCTGTGCGCTTTGGCTCGAACGTTTCGGATTCTCGCCCATCGCGAACTTGATTCCCGGCGGAGCATCCGCTATCACAAAATCCTCGATCGGCTTTCCGTATTTGAACTTGACCGTCGAATTCTGCCCGCCGATCGCGTTAGCCGAACCGTGTAGAAGGTTCGCGGCCGTGACTCCGCCGGCAAGGGCACGATAGATCGAGATGTCTGTCGGGTTAAGGACGTCGCGAATTCGCGTCATCGACGTTACCGACAACGTGCCTTCGTTGATCGCGTCCATCATCGCATGCGAATGAGCATCGATGATTCCCGGAGTGACAAATTTTCCGGTCGCATCGATCGTCCGGGCTCCGTTAACCGCAGTCAGGTTCTTCCCGATTCGCGCGATCTTGCCGTTACGAATGAGTATGTCTGTGTTTTCCAGCGTACCGCGTGCGGCGGTCATGACGGTTGCGTTCTTGATAAGAACCTCACTGCGCGGTTGCGCCACAAGGGAGCCCGCCGAAAATGTCAGAAGCAATAAAGCCAAAATAACTTTCATAAGTTTGAGCATCCTGATCGCGTAGCGATCGCCCGAGTTTAGCCGTGGGTATAAGCCCACGGTAGTACCGATTGATCATCCGCGTCGCGTTAGCGACGCTCGGAATTTCGACCGCCGCTAACGCGGCGGACAAACCAAATGAGCCAACCGTGGGGGATGCCCACGGCTAAATTCGTAAAACCGCTACGCGGCGGCGGCTGATTACGGATTTCTCGTCCCAGAGAACGGCGCAGTTCCTTGGGGAGCATCGACCGTTCCGCGAATCTCATTGCCAGTTACCGTGCCCTTAACGACTATATCTATCTGGGAACCGCCAAAGTCGACGGTTGTCGAGAAGCTAAACCCTTCTGCGGTTACCTTCCCGTCCTTGACAGGCGAAGTGCCGAGTTGCGTCTGCATTGAACCCGAAACACCCGCGCCCTGCTGCGTCAAAGCAAGCGTTCCCGTCAACTGCTGGCCGGGGACCTCGATCGTGATCGAATAGTTTCCGCCGACCTGAGGAAGACCTGGGGCGGCGGCTGCGTCGCCACCAGGCGGACGTCCTGCCCTGCCTGCCCTTTCGGCGGGAGCTGGTGCCTTCTCCTCGAAGGGCCGTCCGTCGACAAAAACATGTGTAACGGCCCTGTCTTTGCCGAGCAGATCGCCTTTTACTACGGTCAGGTTTCCGATCTTTCCCTTTTCTATCGACCCGAGCCGATCGCCGACACCGAGAATCTCAGCCGAACCGAGCGTCATCGAACGGATCGCCGCATCGCGTGGAAGACCGCCTTCGACAGCCTTGCCCGCGTTTGAAAAGAAATCCGCGAGCGATGTTGCTCCGCCGGATTGGAATGCGAATTTCACACCCGCCTGCTGAAGCTTTGCCGCAGTCTTAGGAGTCTCCGCTCGAAAACGTAGAAGCTCCAAACTCTCGGGATCTGCATCGGCCGACGCGGAGGTCGTCCGTTTCGGAAAATTCAGCGATAAGAGAACGGGCACATCCTGCTCTTTCAAGCGGCCGGCAACTTTCCACGCCTCTTGTCCACCGGCGATCATCGCACGCAAATTGAACTCTTTCGCGAAGTCCAGAGCACGAATGATCTCGATCTCGCGGTTAGCATTAAAGACTATCGGCATCTGGCGGTTAAGGATCGGGTACAGAGCCTCCAGCGAGGGATCGACTCCCGGCCGCTTCATGCTGCGAGGATTGGCGTCGTAGTTTTTCTGCACTTCCTGCAGTCGCTGGGCGTCGAGAAACATCTGCCGAAGCGCCGAGAAGGTGCCCAACAGCGAACCTGGATATTGTCCGGGGATCGTTGAAAACGAAACATGTTCGGCAAACGGAGACTTCACGATCAATCCCGAGACAGTTTCGCCGGCAAGGTTAATGATCGCCGACTGGCCGTTGAATATGCCCGTCCGTCCGACTGTCACCACGGTCGTAAAACCCGCATTCCGATTAGTCTCAAAATTAGAATCGCCGCCGCGAAGGTCATCCGTCGCAACGATCTCGGGCCGAAGGCCGGCTGGATAGTTCGAGTTGGTCTGAGAGTTTGCCTGCTGTT
>JBKJOR010000464.1:0-8076 GCA_046595575.1 Pyrinomonadaceae bacterium
GCTTGGCCCGGCTGGCAGATAACGGGCCAAGCGTGGCGGATGAGATGGCGAACACTGCATTTCTGTTAGGACTGCTCGCAGCGGCGCCGCTCAACCTCGGTGATGTCGCAAAACAGATGCCGTTCGAAACCGCAAAGAATAATTTCTACAACACAGCGCGTTACGGTCTGGATTCGCAGATATGCTGGCTCGACGGCAAATGTCGGCCGGCGGCGGATCTGATATTAAATGAGCTGCTACCTATGGCGAAGGAAGGTCTCCAAGCGTCTCAGATAACCGCTGTCGATGCTGAACGGTTTCTCGGGATCATCGAAGAAAGGGTTCGAATGCGAAGGACGGGTGCCACCTGGATGCTCGCTTCTCTAGTTCAAATGGACCCGTCCGCCAAACCGAATGTCCGAATGAGAACACTCACCGCGGCAATGAAAGAGAATCAGGAAAAAGGTTCGCCGGTGCACGAGTGGAACCTGGCTCAGATCCCACCGACCACCGACTGGATCGACAATTACAAATCCGTCGAACAGTTCATGGCCACCGACCTCTATACGGTTCGCCCGGATGACGTGCTTGATCTCGCGGCGAGCGTGATGGAGTGGCGGCATGTCCGCCACGTTCCAGTCGAAGACGATTCGGGAGCGCTCGTTGGCCTCGTTTCTCACCGCGACATCATCAGCCTGTTCGCCCATGATCGGGCAACAGGCTCACGGGGTATACCTGTCCGCGATGTTATGGTGACCGACCTCGTGACCGTCGAGGCCGGGACACCGACCCTCGACGCCCTGAACCTCATGCGCGAAAAGCGAATCGGTGCTCTGCCGGTCGTCACCAGCGGGAAACTGGTCGGTCTAATTACCGCTCACGATTTCCTTACTGTTTCAAGCAAGCTTTTCGAAGAGCGCCTCAAGCAAGTTCTCGCCGAGAACCCCGGAGAGTTGATAAGGGCGAAATAATAAATGAGACTAGCAGGGCTTTATTTTTTAAGGATTACGTGGCGTACTGACGCGTATCCAGCACAGAGACGGGAGAACGACGATAGCAGTTCGAGAACTGGCCCATAAACTATCGAGGTCTGAAAATGGGAAACATACTTGTGATCGGCGGCGGGTTTGGAGGCTTGGTTACGGCGGAACGCCTTGCGGCGGCGCTCGATGATTCACACCAGATCACGCTGGTCACGCCGAGCGAAAAATTTACCTTCTATCCCGCGCTTGTTCACTTGGCGTTCGGCGAATGCAGCGCCGACGATATTACTTTCCAACTCCGATCAAAGCTCGAAGATGCAGGTGTCCGGTATATCCGTGGCGAGCTGATCCGCATCGATCCGGATCGAAGGGTGGCGGAAATCACCGGCGATGATATGAACGGAGAGATCGCTTACGACTACCTAGTGCTCGCACTTGGCCGCAGACTCGCAACGGAAAAGGTGCCTGGGTTTTTTGAGCATGCCTCACACCTGCTCGGCATCGGTGCTGCAACAAAATTTGGCGAGAAGATCCGGGACTTTCATGAAGGGACTATTGTTATCGGCAGCTGTCCCGAGGCTCGCCTTCCGGTTCCAGTTTGCGAGACGGCGTTCGCCCTTGCACGAAAGTTTAAGCAAGAGGTTGCCGACGGGCGAGTGAAGATCAAGGTCGTCTTTCCGGAATCGCTGGAGGCGGCCTTTGGCGGGGCGAACATTCACCATGAGCTTGAAGCTGCATTCGCGCGTCATCACATCAACGTTCTTTACGATGTCCCGATAACCGAGGTTGCGGGAACTGAGATCATCTCTTCGAACGGACACTCTATCAACTACGATCTGCTCATGCTGGTACCGCCATTTCGCGGCCATGCATTATTCAGGCAGCTAGGTATTACAGACGACTCGGACTTCATCAAGGTCGACGGTCACATGCGGGTGCATGGACTTGCGAAGACATACGCGGTCGGCGACCTTGTTGCCTTTTCCGGTCCGAAATTCGCGCACATGGCTGTCCGTCAGGCCGAGGTCGCCGCGGCAAACCTCGCTGCCGAGCTAAAGGGTCACCAACCGGAGACCGAGTATTATCACGAGATCGCAGCCGTGATCAACGCCGGCGGGGCGGACTCGATATATCTGCATTACGGCATCTGGGACGACTCAATGTATCGTTTGAAGAAGGGGCATTTCTGGGGTTTTGCGAAGGACCTCCATGACAAGTTGTGGCGAGACCGGCACAGTTAGGAAGCCGCCCGAGTTATAGGGGGTTCGACGGTCCGATCGCGGAGATCGCTTTCGGTTTGGATCGGGCCGAACCATGGCGGACGTGATACTTCTGCTGCGCAGTCGCATGAAATTTGGAAGGACTGTATATACGAATTCCACGCCATCCAATTCCGTGTATTTAACCTGCCGGATTTCGGGGCGATCCTACCCCGACTTAAAAAAACTCTGAACCTCATTTTCACATAGTTTGAGTAAGCGAGTACTATCTACCCATAACCTTCAGTAACTAAGACGACCGAGCCCGGTCATTGGATTACCAGCCTGAGTGGAAATCGGCCCGTTAATGGAAAGCACAAAGGACTAGATAATGGATTGCCGTCTCTGCAAATCAAGAGCCGACTTGTTCTACAACGGACAATTTGGTGAATATTTTTCCTGCACCCGCTGCCGCGGAGTCTTTATGTCCCCGGACAATCACCTGAGCCAGGACGGTGAACGCGCAAGACATGAATCGAACAGCAACGGTGTAGACGATGCTAGTCACCAGGAATCCGTCTCACCGATAGTTGACGAGATCCGCGGCTCGTTCACAACCGGGAAGAAAGGTTTGGATTTTGGCTGTGGAGCGGGCCCGTTAATCAGTTCTCTTTTGAAAAAAAGCGGATATTCGATCGAACAGTATGACCCGATCTTTAAAAAGGATACGAGTGTTTTTCGAAACCGCTACGACTTCATCGCCTGCTGTGAGGTGATCGAACACTTCCGCCATCCTGCTCGAGAATTTTTGAAGCTGCAGGCGCTGTTGGAGCCAAAGGGTAAGCTCCTTTGTATGACGGAACTGCTGACTGACGAGATCGATTTCGCGACATGGGCTTACAAAGACGATCCGACACACATATTCTTTTATCGACCCAAAACCATTAAGTTTATTCAGGACACCTTTGGGTTCGGCCACTCGACAATACGAGACCGCTTGGTCATTTTTGAGAATCCTTCGTAACCTCGACAAGCTTCGGTCGTCGCCGAAACGTACTGCACCAAAGAACAAAAGGCACCAATATCGGTGCCCTCATTCATAAGTTGGTGGAGACGAGGGGGATCGAACCCCTGACCTCTGCAATGCCATTGCAGCGCTCTCCCAGCTGAGCTACGTCCCCAAAATTAAGTTTCAAGTTCCAAGCTTCTGGTTCTTAGTAGCCGGAACGACGAAATCTGAATCTATCGAAATCGATCCGGAGCGTCAAGTTTCACGAGTCTGGAGAGAGAGTCTGGCGAGAGAGTCTGGCGAGTCTGTCGCGTCTGTCGCACCTGTCGAGTTTATCTAGACTGAGATTCAAATGACTTCGATAGACTCGATAGACTCGATAGACTCCAATAGACTCGATAGACATCCCCCCGACTATCGTCCCTTGAATACAGGTTTGCGCTTCTCAAGAAAGGCCGACACGCCTTCCTGCTTGTCTTCAGTCGAGAAACATATCGCGAACAGGTCGACCTCTCGCCGGAGGCCCTCATCAAGGTTTGACCGTGAGGCAAACTTTACCGCTTCTTTGCAGAGCTGAAGCGCGACCGGCGCCTTCTGGGCGATCTTCGAGGCCAACTCCATCGTCTTGGACTCAAGTTCGGCAGCTGGATACACGTGATTGACCAACCCGAATTTCAGCGCGGTCGCGGCGTCGATCATGTCACCCGTCAGGATGATCTCCATCGCACGGCCTTCGCCTATCAAACGCGTCAGGCGCTGCGTTCCGCCGCCGCCGGGCATGATGCCGAGATTTATCTCCGGTTGCGAGAAACGCGCGGTCTCGGTGCAGATCCGTAGATCGCAGGCAAGTGCAAGTTCGTTCCCGCCGCCGAGGCAGAAACCGTTGACCATCGCGATCGTCGGTTTCGGAAATACGTCAATCGAGTTGAAGAACGTTTTCTCGTGGAAAAGGTCACGTTGAGTGACAGGAGTTTGACCCGCAAACTCGCTAATGTCCGCTCCCGCGATAAACGATTTCTCACCCGCGCCCGTGATAACCAGAACGCGAATTGAGTTATCGCGGCGCAGGTCATCCAGAGCGGCAACGCCATCGGCATGAACCTGCTTGTTCAGTGCGTTCAGCTTGTCCGGACGGTTTATCGTCAGGACGGCCACGCCAGTGTCGCGTTTCTCAACTGTGATCGTTTCGTAGTTCATAAAAAGTAAGACGGACTGTTAGTCCGTCCTTGTTCGTCAGCCTAAGCCGCTGGTAGTGACAGATGACGGACTAACAGTCCGTCCTACTCTTCGATCCCTTCGACGACGTTGTCGTCGGCGATCCACGCGACGAAGAGCCTCAGCCAATTGTCCTTTGATTCGATGATAGATACACCGACCCGCGAGGTGCCGTAGTTCGACGCTCCGATGCGCGCCACCTTCGCCTTGACCTCGACCGGCACGCCATCCGGCCGGTGCGATCGAATGTATAGCGTCTCTCCTTCATCGATCTTTTGATTGAGCTGGAACAACGCGCCGAGGGTAGAGATATCGTCCGTCTCGGTCGGTTCGCTCCAGGCAGCGCCATCCTCGGCCCGCCCTGAAACAACTATCGGAAGCCTGAGAGCCATCCGAAGTGCGAAGCGTTTTTCCTCAAACTGAGGCTGCATACTAGTAGGCATTCTGGCGCGTAAGGGTATCGGTCTGAGCAAACTGAGTTTAACAGGCGACGTGGAAAAACTCCACATTGCGAATGATCGGTGTTTCCAAACAAGCGCTCGTGTCGATATTCGACTAAGTAACAACGCGATAGTTATACTACAGACATAGCGATCGTTTCAATTTTATAAACTTTCGGAGAGCACAGATAGACACCATGTCGAAGAAGCAGATCAGTAAGAAGGTGGTGATCCTCGGGTCAGGTCCGGCAGGACTAACAGCAGCAATCTACGCCTCGCGTGCTCAGCTAGAACCGCTGGTCATCGACGGGCCTCAGCCCGGTGGACAGTTGACCATCACGACAGATGTAGAAAACTATCCGGGATTTGCCGATGGCATCATGGGCCCGGAGCTGATGACCCAGTTTCGAGATCAAGCAACGCGATTCGGAACCGAGATACTTAACGTATGGATCGACAGTGTCGACCTGTCAAAGCGGCCATTTACTCTTTACGGCAAGGAAAGCGAGGACACCGACGAGATCACGACAGAGATAAAAGCCGATACGCTGATCATATCGACGGGCGCATCGGCAAAGTGGCTGGGAATTCCCGGCGAGGCTCCAGCCCCCGAAGGACTCGGCGGGAACGGCGTTTCGGCTTGCGCAACTTGCGACGGATTTTTCTTCCGCGGTAAGCCTATCGTGGTTGTCGGCGGTGGCGACACTGCAATGGAAGAGGCTCTGTTCCTGACGCGATTTGCGTCGAACGTGACGCTCACACATCGCCGTGAAGAGTTCCGGGCGTCGAAGATCATGCAAGACCGTGTCCTTGCTCACGACAAGATAGACGTTCTCTGGAACACAGAAGTAAAGGAGATCCTGGGTACCAAAGAAACCGGGGTTGAGAGCGTAACTTTTTACAACAACAAGTCTCAGGAGACGACCAACTTTCCGACCGATGGCGTATTTATCGCCATCGGTCACAAGCCAAATACCGACCTCTTCAAGGGTGTTCTCGATATGGACGACGTCGGTTACCTAAAGACCGAAGGCCGAACGATGAAGACAAATATTCCCGGCGTTTTCGCATGTGGCGACGCCCAGGATTCTTATTATCGTCAGGCGGTCACGGCGGCCGGTACGGGATGCATGGCGGCGATCGATGCTGAGCGGTTTCTGGTCGAACACGTTGAAGAGGTCGAAAAGAATACGGCCACCAATTGGTAGATGTTAGCTGTGAGCTATGAACTGTGAACTGTGAACTGTGAACTGTGAACTGTGAGCTATGAACTATTGGCTGTGAACTATGAACTATGAGAGGCAGGCTGAGGCCAGCAATTTTCACAGTTCATACTTGACGGTTCATAGCTCACAGCTAATAGTTCACAGTTCATAGCTCACAGTTCATAGTTCACAGCTAATAGTTCACAGTTCACAGCTCACAGTTCATAGCTAAAGAAATGCCCATATACGAGTACAGATGTAAGGATTGCGGTTCGCACTTTGAAAAGCGGCAATCGATAAATGAAGATCCGCCAAAGATATGCGAGAAGTGCAACGGATCGCTTGAAAAACAGTGGTCGCTGTCCGGATTTCAGTTCAAAGGTGCCGGTTGGTACGTAACCGACTATGCCGGGAAAGCGGCCGGAAAGAAAGAAACCGGCGAGAAAGGCGAGAAATCTGAAAAAGCCGGCGGCGGCGAATCAACCGATAGCCCAACTCCCGCATCAAAGCCAACGAGCGACACTAAACCCGCTGCGAAAGCCGACAGCGGCTCGAAGAAAGATTAAAGTGAACTTTCAACCCAAATATGCAATCCGCCTTGGAATTTGTTTTCTGACGATGGCGGTTTGTGTGTTTGGCCAGTCGAGGCATAGCTCCAAAGGCGGCGATCTCGAGGGCACATTGCTCACGGTCACGGCGAACCGAAAAGACGGTAAGACCGATCCGATCAAGATAGAGAACCTGGCTCTCTACGAAAACGGATTTGAACAAAAGATCCGGAACTTCAGCTTCGATCCGTCACCCTCGCGTATCGTCCTGCTTGTCGATAACTCTCAGACCCTGGCTGCCGACCTTGAAAGACTAAAGCGATCGACGATGGAGTTCGCGTATGAGATCTTCGACGGCGATCAGCTTTTTGTTCTTGCTTACGACGAGAAAGCGGAGATCGTCCAGGAATGGACCGACGATGCGAAGAAGATGGAAGCTTCGCTCGCAAGCTTCCGGAAAAAGGGAAATCCGCATTTATTCGACGCACTGGATTCAACTATTAACGAGATCCTGATGCCGCTGATGCCCGGGACGAGAAAAACGGCGGTGGTTATAATCGGCGACGGACTCGATCGGGGAAGCAAGACGAAATTCGATAAGATCCTCGCTCGAGTTCAGAACGACAACGTGACGATCTACGCTCTCCAGTTGGCCGATCGTACCGGCGGCGCTTTTCGCCGCGATCAGCCGAAAGCTTCGGCTGTACTGACGCAGCTTACCGAAGGGACGGGCGGACGGATTTTCCCGCTCGATGAAGCTCAAACCGCCGCAAAGGCGATCTGCGACGAGCTTCGTAACAACCGCTATCTGCTTTCTTACATTTCAGTGAACATGTCGAGCTACGATGTTCGGACGGTCTTCCTGACCGGCGACGAAGGCATCGCTATTCGCACCAAAACCGCTCAACCGCCGAACGTAAAATAACTAAAAACTAATAGTTAAAAACTAAAAGTTATGAGGGTTGTGACCGCCCTCATAACTTTGAGTTTTCAGTTCTCAGCTAAACCGCGACCGGCGCTGCGATCTTGCCGAGCGACTGATAGTTCTCCAATCTCAAATTTTCATATTTGAAATTCAGTAGTCCCTCTAGACCTTTCAGTTCCGTCGCATTCGCAAACTCCAGCGTCGGTAGAGGTAAGGGCTCACGCGACAGTAGCTCGTTCACCTGATCGAGGTGATTCGAATAGATGTGCAGATCGCCGAAAGTGTGTATGAAGTCCCCGACCTCAAGATCGCAGACGTGCGCGATCAGGTGGGTCAGCAACGCATAGCTCGAAATATTAAATGGCACGCCGAGAAATGCGTCGGCCGAACGCTGATATAGCTGACAGTGCAGCGTCTTTTCGTTTTCGATCTTAAACTGAAACAGCGTGTGACACGGCGGGAGTGCGACATCGTCGCATGTCTCGGGGTTCCAGCCCGTGACGATCAGACGCCGCGAATTTGGATTCTTCTCGATCTCGCGTATCAGACGGGCGATCTGATCGACGCCGTTCA
>JBKJOR010000344.1:0-3197 GCA_046595575.1 Pyrinomonadaceae bacterium
ATCACACGAGGCACCCAACCTCGCCAGATTTCTAATGGGGACCTCTTTGGATTTCGTGAACCGTGTCTTCACAAAATAAAAAAGAACCCACGCTTTCGAACGTGGAGCTCTTTGCAACCTATCGGAATCTTTAAGACTTGTCGATCTCAGCCTTAAGCTTGGCCGCTAGTTCAGGATCTAATTCAAGCAAACGATTGTATTGCTCAAGCGCCGCATTCTTGTTCTTTTGTCTGAGTTGAAGGATCCCGACGTTGTATCTCGCTCTGACAAAACGCGGACTCAATCGTAAACAAGTCACGTAAGCGTCGATCGCTTTCTCGCGCTGATTATCCGCAAAGTAAGCATTTCCGAGAAGATAGTGGCCGTAAGAGGATTCCGGATTCTTCGTCGTAAAATCGATCAACCCGGTAACCGCACGTTTGTAGTATTGCGTCGCTTCAGTCGTTTTTTTCGCAAGGTCATGAGCTCGAGCGAAATAAAAATAAGTCTCGCCGTCATCGGGCTTTAGCCGCAACGCATTGTTGCACTCGCGGATCGCCATTTCCGGCTTATTCACATCGTTCAAAGCGCGGCATAGACCTGTGTAGCCAAGGTGCTCGTTCGGCAAGTACCTTACTCCTGCCTGCGCGGCCTGGACCGCTTCTTCCTTCATATCCGCAAGGCTATATAACGAGCTTAGACTGGTGTAGATCCGACCATCATTAGGAAATGTCCTCAGCGCCCGGCGGAGTGTTTCAATTGCCTCGGTAAAGCGGTTCTGATTTCGAAGCAGTTCGGCGAGGTTTTGATAAGCGAGATATTCGTTCGGCCGCGCCGCGATGGCCTTCTGGTACGCACTGATCGCTTCCTCAAACTTGCGTTGCTTCTGATAGCCGTCGGCCAATATGAGAAGTGCTTCGCCGAGGGAAGGCGATGGTCGCCTTACCGCCTCTTCTGCGGCAGCGACCTGACCCGCCGTATCACCAATCCGAGCATTTGCCCTCGCGACCTCGATAAACAGATCGCTTTTGTTTGGATCCTTCTCAATAACTTTCTTATACGCATCGACCGCACCCCGGTAATCGCCGGTTGCGTAGCTTATATCGCCGGCCGCCTGCCAAAATGCGACATCGTTCGGATCGAGCTGGGTACCTTTTCGAACATCTGCCAATGCAGCGTCATAATTCTTTTCTGCGAAGTAAGATCGCCACCGGATGCTGTAAATCTTTAACGGATCTTTGTAGCCTTTCGTCAGTGCGCTTTCCAGCTCCGGCAATGCTTTCGCATGTTCCTCGAGGTAGAAGTGTGCTGCGCCTTTCCAGAAATGGTAATCGGCATTATCCGGATCAAAGTCGACCGCTTGCGAATAATTATCGAGAGCTATTCTGTAGTCGCGTTTTCCAAAGGCGATCCTTCCCTTCTCGGCTGCCTGCCGTGCTTTTTTCGTATCTTTCTTTACGAGTTGCTTGGCCTGAGCAGAAACAGAGTCCGCAAAAACGCCTGTCGAAAGACAAAGCGATCCAACAATCGTCAGAATTAAAAGGACTCTTTTCGTTAACATCGCACCAAACCTCTTACTGAAGGATGTCTGTTCGACCGGGATTAGCTTTTGGCTTCGGCGTAGTTTTTGTTCCGGGTGCAACCGGGGGACGATTAGCGGCGGACCTCGTAATCGCCTGGTTCTGCCTAGGAGCAGTAGAGGTTTCAGGCCGATTAGCCGCTACCGCTGCCGCAGTAGTATCACCAGTTGTGACGTTCGCGTTAACGTTCGTCTCGGCCATCGTGTTTGAGTCGGGCGTAACGGTGACATCAGGCACCGGCTCACTCGTCATCCCAGGAAGACTGGTCTGAACCTCGAGCGATGGTGCCGGCGATGGGCTCGGCTCAGCTATCACTGCCGCCGCATAGTAGTTTTTATAGATGTACCAACCCGCTCCGGCGGCGCCTAATGCCAGAACTAGTAAGGCCGCCAACCCGCCTACGATCGCGAGCACTTTGCTGGAAGATTTCTTAGGAGCAGCGCTTGCGACGTCGACACTCGCTGGAGCTCGCTCCTCCGCCGATGAAGCAGCAGATGATGCTACTACCGTCACGAACGAATCACGATCTTCGTTACCCGGGGCAATTTCTTCGAGGGGCAGAGGCGGCATCGAAAGCTCGCCTTGACCATTCGCTTCGGGTCCAGGTGCGGAGGGCTCAATACTAATACCTGCTCGTCGTGCCTGTTCGAGATTCTCCGCTGGATCAAAAGCGAGAGTCGCATCAAAGTCGATCTGCGAACCATCGTCAACTGGGACGTCACTCGCCACGGCCGCAGGTTGAAAAGGTTCGGACGGCATCAACTGAGTTTTTTCGATCGCTGACGCGAGCGGTTCCTCAATATCGGCGACGTCACCAAGGTTGAATGCTACGGTTTGAGCGGCCATCGCCTCCTGCATTCGGGTAAACGCACGTCGTAGTTCTTTCTGCATCTCCCGTGCGGTGGCGTACCGTCTTTCCTGACTGACCTCCATGCCTTTAAGTATCACTTCTGAAACAGCCGCCGGGACTTCCGGATTGATAACGTGAGGTGCCTCGACAGGATCCTGCAGACCGTTGAGCATCGCGTCCGCCCTCGACAGCGCATCATCCGGAACTATGTTCGTAAGTAACTGGTAAACAGTAGCCGAGAGAGAATAAAGATCGCTCCGAGCGCTGGTGCCGATGCCCCGTATCTGTTCCATCGGAGCGTAATGCGGAGTGTATCCGACCACGCTGCCGGAACTTCCTGTATTCGAGATATGTGTCTGCCCGGTTGAAGTCTTGGACAGACCGAAATCGAGTAAGATGATGTGATTGTCGTCCGTCAGCTTCAGATTCTGCGGCTTGATATCGCGATGAATGATCGGCGGCTCATGCGAGTGCAGATAGGAAAGGGCGTCGAGCAACTGGTCCGCCCAGAACATCACCCAACTCACCGGGAAAGGCTTCTGTGCTGCCTCGAGTCGCTTTGAGAGATCCTCGCCAGCGATATGCTCCATGACGAGATACTGTTCGTCGGCCTCGCCGAAATGATCGCTGACCTTCGGCAGAACCGGGTGCCGCATCCGGGCAAGCGTCCTCGCTTCGCGCTCGAACGCATTCCCAAGCATCTCATCGCCCGCGAAGTATGTCCGCTTAAGTGCGACCGCGCTGCCAAGGCGCTGATCAACAGAAAGATAAACCTCTCCCATTCCGCC
>JBKJOR010000003.1:0-2901 GCA_046595575.1 Pyrinomonadaceae bacterium
GTCGGGATCCACCTCGTGCTCGCGACACAGCGACCGTCGGTCGATGTAATTACGGGTCTGATCAAGGCCAATTTCCCAGCTCGTATCTCGTTCCGTGTCTCATCAAAAGTGGATTCGCGAACTATCATCGACGCCAACGGTGCCGAAGGATTACTTGGAAGAGGCGACATGCTCTTCCTGCCGCCTGCCAGTTCGCAGGTCATCCGCGTTCACGGCGCATTTGTAGACGAGAAGGAGATCGCAAAGATCGTTGAGCACATTAAGGCCCAAGGCAAGCCCGAATACGATACGACGATCACGAAGACGGAAGACGAACTAGACGAATCGGGCGAACTGCCGGGCCGTCGCGATCCGTTGTTCTTTGACGCTTTGAAGTGTGTTGTTAACGCGAAGCGCGGATCGACCTCGTTGCTCCAGCGTCACTTGCGAATCGGATATGGACGCGCCGCAGCGATTCTGGACGCGATGGTCAAGGAAGGATATATCGGCGACATGGACGGATCCACCCGCGCACGACCCGTGCTGCAAAAAGCTTACCACGATCTCCAGGACCTTGCGGAAATGGAGCAGAACTAAAAAGGCAGAAAGCGAATTACCGCTTCCTGCCTACTGCTTTCCGCCTACCGCTTACTGCCCAGTCCCTGCCCCTTTCGAAACTTCCTGAACAACCTCTGCCGTTTTCGCATCGCTTGCATTTGCAGCGACGTCCGCCTGTGCAACGATGCCGCAGCACGCTCCGTTCTCATCAACTACGGCGATGCGGCGGATCTGACTCGATTCCATCAAATTGAAGCACTCCTCGATAGGAGTATCGGGTGACACGGATACTACTGAGGACGTCATCGCGTCGCCAGCAGTCAGGTCTAACGGATTCTTTCCCGCTGCGACAATGCGGCAGGTAATATCGCGATCGGTGACCATCCCGACCGGCACCTTCGACGTTTCGTCATCGACCACCGGGATGCAGCCGCAGTCATTATCGACCATCATCTGCGCAACTTCTTGTAGACCGGTGTCTGCAGTACAGCAGGCCGGATTTTTAGTCATTATCTGTTCGACGTTCATGTTTTTATTCTCCTCAAAGCAACTATTCTTACTGGATCCAACCGAAGGCTGGTATCTCGCGAATGGCCGGTGTCGACCGTGAGTTTGTATTAACGTAGATGTGCCCAGGCGAGTGGGTCGCCGCGAGCGACGAGTGGATCTCAACGAGCTTTTCCTTTGGGACGATTCCGCAAACCTGACGCAGATCGTTTGTAACGATGATCGCTGCGAGCGTATCCCTTTCTTGCGGCGAAACGCTGCCAATCTCGTCTGTCTCTCGCACGATCTTTATGTTCGAGTCCAGCACCGAACCCGCCGGTAAATTCCGCGGGTTCTTGCCGCGAAGTATTAGCTGGTCACAAATACTGCGCTCAGTGACAACTCCGATCGGAACTCGATGGACTTTGCTGTCGACGACTACGACAATGCCGTGCCTGCACTTTCGTATCAACTCATAAACCTGCTCGAGCGACGCATCTTCGGTACACTCCGCAACATACTTACTCATTATCTGGCTGATCGACATTCCTTTTACCTCGCCACGTATTTGATACACTCGGAGACGAAACCTCGTACGTTTTTCAAGCACTTTCCAGGTGAATTCACTGACTAATAGAACTAGTGCAAAACGCGTTCCGCTTGACGACCTGTAAATGTCTTCTGCTCGACTTGATCGTAAGTTTTTTTGCCGACGCGACACTCTGCGGATCGCCCGTGAACTGTTGGGTCAGTTGCTTGTGGTTCCGAATGGCGACGGCCAGCGGATTTCGGGCATGATCGTCGAGACCGAGGCCTATCTCGGTGAGGCGGACAAGGCTGCCCACAGCTACGGCGGAGGGCGAACGGCGCGAAACGAGATCACGTATGCCGAGGGCGGACATGTTTACGTTTTCTTCGTTTACGGAATGTACTACCAACTAAACCTTGTCACAGGTCCGGTTGAACAGCCACATGTTGTCTTGGTCCGGGCCGTCGAACCGGTCGAGGGAATCGAACTAATGCGCGAGCGGCGTGGCCCGATGAAAGATACAAACTTAACTTCGGGGCCGGGAAAGCTATGCATTGCCTTCGGGATCGACAGATCGCTGAACGCCGCCGACCTCGAAGGTGAGCAGATATGGGTCGAGAAATATCGCAATTTCAAGAAAAACGAGATAGCGAGCGGTCCGCGGGTAGGTATCGACTACGCCGAAGATTTCGTGGAAATGCCCTGGCGGTTTTGGGTAAAAGGCAATAGGTACGTTAGTAAAGCAAGAAAGTCTTGATCGCGGCGGCTTAAAGGGCTTCGATCCGCATTCGCATTCCGTACTTTGGTCTAAGCGTTATCAGCGGCTGTAGACCGATCTTTTGTTCCGGTACCAATTCAAGTTTCCATTTTCGGGCAAGGCTTGCGAGCAGCAATATACCCTCGGTCCACGCGAATCCCTCGCCGATGCAGCGGCGGACGCCGCCCCCAAATGGAAAGTAGATATTTTTCTGTCCTGCTTCTTTTACACTCTGGGCCAGCCAGCGCTCCGGAATAAACTCGTCTGCCTTTTCCCAGAATCGCTGATCCCGTCCGGCAACGAACGGACTTACCAGGACAATCGCTCCTTTCGGCACCGAGTAGCCACCAAACTCATGGCCCTCGATGGCTAGTCGCCCGATCGCCCACGCAGGTGGATACAGCCGCATCGACTCAGCGAGAACGGCTTCCGCGTACTTGAGATTCGGTAGATCCTCGACAGTCGGCGGGCGGTCACCGAGCACCTTTCCCAGTTCATCGCGCATCTTATCCGCCTTCTCCGGATTTTGCGAAAGCAAGTACCAGGTAAACGTCAATGCGTTGGATGTGGTCTCGTGGCCGGCGAGAAAAAG
>JBKJOR010000014.1:0-15058 GCA_046595575.1 Pyrinomonadaceae bacterium
TGTTTGTGTCATTTTGTGTTGTTCGTGTCTTATTGCCTATGGCGTCTTTCGTGTCGCTTCGTGTGGTTCGTGGTTCGCTTTGATCTTGGGTCACCAGCGCTATAAGAGAGTAACCACGAACCACACGAAGCGACACTAAGTCTTGAATACTACGAAGCAGGACTTTGCCGACGAACCTACTGCAGTTAAATTTTAAATAGAAATGTCACTGCTCGAAATGAAGAACATCGTGAAGGAGTTTCCGGGTGTGAAAGCGCTCGACGGTGTCAGCTTCACGCTTGAGGATGGTGAGTTTCACGCGCTCGTCGGTGAGAACGGTGCGGGAAAATCAACGCTGATGAAAGTGCTGTCCGGCGTTTACCCCCACGGCGAATTTTCCGGTGAGATTATTGTTGCTGGTGAGCCGCGCGCTTTTTCGGGTGTCAGGGACTCGGAACGCAGCGGCATCTCGATCGTTTTTCAGGAGCTCTCGCTCGTGAAAGAGCTGACCGTCGGTGAGAATATTTTTCTCGGACGCGAGCCGTCACGATTCGGCATCGTCAATTGGTCCGAACTTTATCACCGGGCAACGAAACTGCTGAATGATCTCAATCTTTCTATCGATCCGCGTGTCCAGGTCGGCACTCTCGGTATCGGAAGACAGCAGCTTGTCGAGATCGCAAAGGCACTCTCGCAGAACGCAAAGATACTGGTTCTGGACGAGCCGACCGCGGCTCTGACGGAATCTGAAGTCGAGACGCTTTTCGACATCCTGCGAAAGCTCACGGCGCGAGGCGTCGGTATCGTTTACATCTCGCATAAGTTGGACGAAGTATTCGCCATGGCCGATCGGATCACAGTGCTGCGCGACGGCAAGACGGTCGGTACAAATCCCGTTGGAGAACTCACAAAAGAAAAGGTGATCGCCGCCATGGTAGGTCGCGAGGTCGGCGATGTTTTTCCGAAACCGGACCACGACCTCGGCGACCTCGCATTCGAGATCAAGAATCTAACGGCGTATTCGCCCGACGATCAGACGAGACGGTTGGTTGATGACGTTTCGTTCGAAGTACGGAAGGGTGAGGTACTCGGCATCACCGGTTTAATGGGAGCAGGGCGGACCGAATTGATGATGACGATCTTTGGCGCGTGGAACGGAAAATCTTCGCGAACCCTCTACACCGAAGGTCACCAAGTCGAGATGTTCGTCGAGGGGAAGAAGGTTGACATTGACTCTCCCTCGGACGCCATCGCGCACGGTATCGGTTTTGTTACGGAAGACCGTAAGCGTTACGGTCTGATCCTGGAGCAGACGATAGTCGACAATATGACGTTAGCCGGCTTGTCTGAGATTTCCGGCGCTTTTATGACGCACCGTTCGCGCGAGATGGTGGCGGCGAATGGGCCGATGAGATCGCTGCGGATCAAGGCGAATTCCCCTCTGACCGTCTCGGGAACTCTCTCGGGCGGTAATCAACAAAAAGTTGTCCTTGGTAAGTGGCTCTTGACGCATCCAAAGGTGCTCTTTCTGGACGAGCCGACGCGCGGCATCGACGTCGGTGCAAAGCAGGAGATATATGCCGAGATCAATAAGCTTGCGAAAGAGGGGCTGGCGATCGTGCTTGTCTCATCCGAGCTTCCGGAAGTGCTCGGATTGTCTGATCGCGTAATAGTGCTCCGCGAAGGAAAGATCAGCGGCGAGTTCAGTCGTAATGATGCGACACCGGAACGCGTGATGGCGGCTGCGACCGGAACCGTCGAGAGTGCTGTCATGGTTTGAAGTTTGGAAATGATGATTATTCCGCCGACAGGTTTAGACGCGGATCAGGCCGATCAGATCTTTTGCAGATCCGCTTAATCGCAACATCCGCCTAATCCGCGTGCAAGAAAAATGCTGCAACCTGATATGACAGAGCAAACAACCAAAATCACCGGATCGTCGCTGCGGGCATACATCATGATCGCCGTCCTCGGGCTGATCTGGGTCTACTTTCACTGGGCGACAAATTACGTCTTTCTGACGCCGAGAAACCTGTCGAATCTAATGACGCAGATGTCCGTGACGGGCATCCTCGCCGTCGGGATGTTGATGGTCATCGTCTCAGGGAATATCGATCTGTCGGTCGGATCGGTGCTCGGCTTCGCCGGTGCGGTTGCTGCATTCAGCCTGTCCACTCTCGGATACGGTATTCCATTGTCGATCGCGTTTGCGATATTGGTCGGCGTTCTCGTCGGTATCTTTCACGGGGCTCTGACGGCGTATCTGAACATTCCCGCGTTCATCGTCACGCTCGGCGGGCTTCTCGCGTGGCGCGGAGCGGTTAAATGGCTGCTCGGCGGTAACACGATCCCGATATCCGAGCAATCGTTTAAGAATATCGGGCAGAGCAATCTTTCCCCCGATCTTGGTTGGATCCTCGCGGGCATCGCCGTCGTGTTCGTTGTTTTCATGGCTTACCGGCGGGCGAACGCTGTTAAAGAATACGGCCTCGGCGAACCTAACTATCTGAAAGGAGCGGTCGGAGTGATCGTGCCTGTCGGTGCGATCGCGGCTTTCATCTGGGTGATGAATTCATATCAAGGCGTTCCGATTCCCGTTCTAATTTTGGTCGGTGTCGCACTTGTCGGAGCTTTTTTAACGAACTCTACGACCTTCGGACGCTACCTTTACGCGATCGGCGGAAATGCCGATGCGGCACGACTGTCCGGCATAAACAACAAGCGAAATGTACTTAAGGTCTACGCTCTCCTTGGAGGGTTGACGGGCGTCGCATCGCTAATATTTACGGCTCGCGTTGGAAGCGCCGCACCCGATGCCGGCGTGCTGAAAGAACTCGACGCGATCGCTGCGTGCGTCATAGGCGGAGCGTCACTTGTCGGCGGCCGCGGAACGATCTTCGGTGCATGTCTTGGTGCGTTGATCATGGCCAGCCTCGACAACGGTATGTCGCTCCTCAACGTCCGTGACTTCATGCAGGACATCATCAAGGGATCGATACTCGTTGCGGCCGTGGGGTTGGACATGGCCGGACGGAAGCAGGGGTGAAGAATTCCGGCCGCGGATTTTCGCGGATAACGCGGATCAGAGAAAAGGCATGAAAAGCCATTTCTGATCCGCGTTATCCGCGAAAATCCGCGGCTGGAATTCTTTTTATCCCCCAATAAAACTCATCGTTCGTGAAGCCGACACAAAATCCGGTTCGTTTATGCGGTGTCGAGGCTCTTTTTTAAGGGTGACGTGCTCGATGAATTCGATCAGTTCGGCCCGCGTCGCTCCGCTCCGCAACGGCCCTCGCAGATCATGCTCTGCGGTCGAAAAGAGACAGGTTCGGATTTGCCCGTCGGCCGTAAGCCTGATACGCGAACAAGCGCCGCAAAACATTTCAGTAACCGGAGCGATAATGCCGATCCCGCCGGACTCGCCGTCAGCGAACTTATACTTCCATGCCGTTTCGCTTCCTCGTGTTGCGTCTCTCAGGACGAGCGGATAGGCCGCGTTGATCTTCTCGAAGATCTCTCGTCCCGGCACGACCTTTCCGCGATCCCAGTCGTGCCCGGAGTCAAGCGGCATGTATTCGATAAACCGCATCTCGACGCCGCTAGTCCTCGCGAATCGCGCAAAGTCGACTAGCTCGTCATCGTTTACGTCGCGGACAATGACGGCGTTGATCTTTACCGGCTCGAAGCCGAATGTCTTGGCCGCCTCAAGCGCCTCAAAGACTTCTTCAAGTTTGTCGACGCCCGTTATCTCACGAAAGCGGTGAGCGTCGAGCGTATCGAGACTGATCGTCATCCGATCGAGCCCCGCCTGTTTTAACACGTGCGCCTTTTTGGGAATATCGAATCCGTTAGTCGTCAACGCGAGGTCCTTCAGTCGCGGCTTCAACGTTGCGATCCTGGCCACAAGCTCTTCGATATTCCGTCGCAGCATCGGTTCGCCGCCGGTCAGTCGGATCTTCTCGATTCCGAGCGAGACGAAGATATCCGAGACATAGGCTATTTCTTCGAATGTCAGGATCGTTTCCTTGCGGGCAAGCGGCGGCTCGCCGTTGGGAAGGCAATAGAAACAGCGAAAGTTGCACCGGTCGGTGACCGATACTCGGAGATCGCGGATTATTCTGTTATGACTATCCTTGAGCACGGTATTAATTGATAGTGGATAGTTGATAGTGGAAAGTGATGGCGGGGGGCGACTCGGGCCAACGTCGTCAAGTCCAAACGACTATCAATCATCAACCATCAACTTTCAACTTTTCTCAACGCCTTGGCGTTTCTTTTCAAACCGACCAGCTTCGTTCTCTTCATAGCGCTTTTGCGAAAGCGCTTGGCATAACTGTCGGGTGCGAGCGATTCTACCATGTCGAGATCGAGTGATGTTTCCGCGAGCCGCGGTAAAAAGCGAGTTTCATCGGTCGGCTTCTCGAAACGGTTCCACGGGCAAACATCCTGACAGATATCACATCCATAAAGCCAGCCTTCGAGTTTCGACGAGACGTCGTCTGGCAATTCGTCTGTCCTCAGCTCGATAGTCGCATACGAGATGCATTTGTTCGAGTCGACGACGAACGGCTCGACGATAGCACCGGTGGGACAAGCGTCGATGCAGGCCGTGCAGGTTCCGCAATGGTCCATCGCCGGCCTATCGTAGTCGAGTTCGAGGTTTAACAGTATTTCGCCTAGAAAAACCCACGAGCCATTCTCTTTCGTGAGGACGTTCGAGTTTTTCCCGATCCAACCGATCCCGGATCGCATCGCCCACGCCTTCTCCATTATCGGAGCCGTATCAACGCAGATCTTGCCGGACGCCTCGGGGTGTTCATTCACAATCCAATCAAGCAGAGCGCGGAGCTTTTCCTTGACGACGTCATGGTAGTCGTCGCCCCAAGCGTAACGGGATATCTTCCCTTTGTTGTGATCGCGTTCGTGCCGGCCGGGCGTGTAATAATTCAGGGCGACTGATATAACCGTCTTCGCTTCGGGAAAAATTAGACGCGGATCGGAACGTATTTCCGGCTCACGCTCGAGCCACGCCATCTGGCCTTGATAGCCCCAAGCAAGCCATTTGAAGAATTTCTCGCCCGAGCGCTCGAGAGCCTCGGCCCGAGCAAACCCGACGTTATCGATACCAAGCTCGACCGCCTTTTGCCTGATCTTTGCTGAAAGCGAATCCACGATTCAATTATCGGGTATATGTAGGACGGACTGTTAGTCCGTCCACCCAGCATCTCGAACCAAAAAAGAGACCGCCTTTTCAGACGGCCTCTTTTTCTATGGTCAGGGGCGGACTGACAGTCCGTCCTAGGCTTACTAGAAGTTCAACTTCGCACCGAATTGGAACTGCCTCGGATCGAATGCTGACGTCGGTTGGCTGTAATACTTGCCGTTCCCAGCCCGCTCGCCATAGGCATTAACCACGTTATAGAACGGATTCGCCCCTGCTTCGTTAAACCGGTTGAACAGATTGAAGCCCTCTGCAATAAGGTCCAGGCTTATCCGCTCTCCGAAACGAATTCGGCGTGTAAGCCGAGCATCCACCGAGAAATAATTATGTGTAAGTCCCATGTTACGACCCAGATTTCCGTTTGCGGGAAACACGCCCTGGAAGCAGTTAATATCGACCGCCGTCTGACACAGAGTGCCGTCCGCCAGTACTGTGGGACGCTCATTTGAAGCTTGGAAATCACCGTTCGCATCGCCGACAGCGAGGATGTTGAATGGGCGTCCTGAGCCATACTCGACGATCGGCGAAAATGAGAAGCCATTTAAGAACCTTTTCCATCCACCTTCCGTTCTCCAATTATCTGGGCTGCTAAAGACACCGCTGAATACGAATCGATGACGTTGATCGAAGAGCGAGTCCGAACGCTCGGCTTTGAAGTTCGTGTTGTCCTGCGGTTTCAAAAGAGTCTGAAGATCCGACGACTCATCTATCGAGTGCGACCACGTGTAGGTTGCAAAGAACTGCATGTTGTTGGAAAAGCGCTTCTTCAGTTCCAAATTAAGGGCGTTGTAGGATGAGTTGCCATCGGACAATTGAGCATTGACGTCCGAATACGGATTAAGCGGACCCGGAGCCCTTAGACTTCCAGCGAGCAAGGAATCGAACACCGGCTTATCCAGACCAGTTAACGCTTTGACAAAGAAATAGTTCGGACCCAGGCGGCGGAAATAATCGGCCGCAATGGGACTCACTATCCTCTGGCCGGTGGTATTGTTCACCGCAATAAAGCCGGGGACGACGACCGTATAGAGTGCGTTCGAGGCCGTCGGCAGACTGAAGAAAGAAGCTTCCGATAAGCTGCGAGGTGCTCGTCCGTCCGGACCGCATGGTCCTGGAGCTCCGCTCGGGAGAAAACACGCCTGCGGGTTATTTGCCGTAAAGCGGCGAAAGTTCGCGACAAGAGCTCCCGTATCAACATTATTAACATCTTGTGGGTGAGCCAGGTGCCGTGCATTCACGGTAATGTAGCTCGCCGAGAACGCCATATCCTTCCCTATCATTTGCTCGATGCCGAGATTTCCCTGAAACGCGGATGGATACTGGAAATCTTTTGCTACATTAAGCGTGAACGGCAGGACCGGGCCGAAGCCGGTAAACCTATTAGGGTCGAACCGTTGGAAACCGTAGAGATAGTTTGACGACGGGGCGATCGCTTGTGTGACCGCTGCTCCGCAGATCGCCGGGTTAGACCCCTGAACACCGCAGACCGTTCCGTGAAATACCTGGAACGCATTGAATAGACCGGTCGGCGAAGGACCGCCGATCGGCAGAAGTGTCGCCTGCTGCTGCTGCGAGCCGTCTGCGATATCCGAGTTGAAGGCGACAGCAAGAAGCGGATGATCGTAGTAAAGTCCGCCCGCGGCACGAACGACGGTCTTGCCATTGCCAAAGACATCCCAGGCTGCGCCGAGACGCGGGGCCCAATTGTTTGAATCACGCGGAAAGCCCTGCGTTACGCCCAATGCATCCTGGGCGATCTGTACATCCTGAGCCGTCAGGTTTATGCCCGTCAGCGGATCGCGGAACGCCGTCGGAGCAAACTCTTCCGTCAATTCGATATCGTAGCGAATGCCGTAATTGAGGGTTACGTTCTTAAGAACCTTCCAAGTGTCTTGAGCAAAAAACGCGATAGGCTTGTTCTTGATCGCACTCTGCGGATTACCGAAACCCTGGATGAACACGCTTGGGAAGCCGAGTCCATAGGTCTGAGTCGGTGTGAAAGCGGGACACCTTAGATTTGCCGGCAGTGTCAGAGCGTCACAGCCTGGCACCAGCGAACTTCCCGCTTGCTGTCCAAAATTGAATAGTGCTGGAAAGTTCAGCTCGAACCTCGCCTTTACGTCTATCCAACTAATGTCACCGCCGAACTTGAAAATATGGTCGCCTGTCGCCCAGGTAAGATTGTCGCGGAGCTGAAAACGATTTTCGCTACGGTTGACCGGCGAGAACGGGTTCGAGCCGATAAAACCGGTACCGGCGATCTGGTGTGCGACACTCGGCACTTGAGAATCAAAATCTGCAAGCCGACGTCCGTAGTTTATGAACGCTTCATTTACAAGGTTGTGCGGCAGTACGCTCGAAAGTGAAAGACCAGCCGACGTATCCCGAATGTTCTGAATTCCAGTCCGCGAATAATCGTTCTGTCCCAGCGTCTGATTCTGTGACTCGTCCTGAATGCCGTTTATGATGCTGGGGTTATATCCGAAGCGTACGGAAAGCTGATGGCCGGGAACGATCAGATGGTCCAGGCGAACCGAGCTGTACGTCGTCGCCTCAGAGATCGGATAGATTTGACGCAATTGGAGCAACGGACGAAACGCTACAAATTCACCGCGGGCATCTCGCGTCAGCGGAACAGGTGCTCCCGATAGAAGTAAACGCGGGCCGATCACCCCGGCCGCTGACAATGGCGAAAGATTTGGGCACGTGGTGGGACTTGTCGCTCCGAATGTGGGGCCGAACAAGGGATTCGTTCCGTTCAAAGCGGTCGTTCCACCGCTGGAGGCCAAATAGGCGTAAGCACGTGCACCGCAGAGAGCCTGGATACCCTGACTAAAAGTGGCCGGAGTTTGCACTAGAACAAGGCCGGTGGAGATAGCTGTGTTGACATAGGCCGCTTGTGCCTGCGTCAAACGCGTGAAAGTGACCGCTGCAGGATTAACGACAAACGTTCCCCCGCTCGGAATCGGTACTGCGATCGCGCCAATCGACGCTGAGCTCGTGAGCCCGGCAACGACATCGCTGGTAAAGAACCCTGATTCCTGTCGTCTACGCTGCTCGAATGATGCAAAGAAAAATGTCCGCTCTTTGAGAAGCGGTCCGCCCAGAGTGGCTCCGTACTGAACCCGCGTATACGGCGGTCTCTTTTTCGGATCGCCATCGATGACCGGTGCGAAAGCGTTTCTCGACTGGATGCTCTTATCGCGAATAAAGCCAAAGACGTTTCCGTGGAAATCGTTGGTGCCGCTCTTGGTAACTACGTTGACGATACCCCCGGTGGCTCTGCCGAACTCGGGCAGATAAGAGTTGGTCGTTACCTGATATTCCTGCACGGCTTCTTGTGAGACAGTCGAGCGGGCGGCGTTGATCGAGTTGTCCGTGAAGTCGGCACCGTCAACCTGAACCAGCGTCGAGCGTCCGCGTTGACCGCCGATGTTCAATCCGGAGGTTGGTGCGGGTCCGACCGGCCGACCATTGTCGCGGCCAACCGTCGAGATGGTCAATGCAAACCCTGTCGCACTGCGTTCGTTGATGGGCAAGTTCTCGATTCGGGTCTGGTCGATGGTCGTCGAAACGGTTGTCTTCGCAGTCTCGATCAGTTCGACGGAGTCGCCCGTAACATTGACTACTGCATCCTGTGAACCGATCTCCATCGAGATCCGCAATTCGGCGGCCTGACCGACGGTCAAACGAACCGGCGAGATCGAGACCTTTTTGAAGGTCGGGGCTTCCGCCGTAACTTCATACTCGCCGGGCGGCAGACCGATCAGGCGATACGTTCCATCCTCTGAGGTAGTTACTGAGCGCTCAATGCGCGTACCGGCGTTTCGTGCGGTAACGTTTGCACCGGCGACAACGGCGCCGTTAGGATCGACGACTGTCCCGGTGAGATCGGCCGCACTCGCCTGCGATTGCGCAAAAGCGGATCCTACGCTGGCGACGGCTATCAAAACAAGCACGACAAATTTTCCGATAAATCGTGGAATACGCCCCGAAACTTCGTTCATCAGTTTTCTCCTTAATCCGTGAAACTTACGCTTACCTGTGCAGCAGACCGTGGCGGCAAATGAGGTGACACACCGGTGATCGGTCTTGTCTTAAACGCTAAACTATTCGAATGGCTGCGGATGCACAGATAGAATTGCTTTGATGTTTTTAGCCTAAAACCGCCATTAAGGCAAGGAGAATGTAAGATTTTTGTAATTTCTGAATCAATTTCTCGTCGCTCGCGCGATGAGGCGTCTTACTCCCGAGCTCAGGCTTAAGGAGGAGACGACCGCTGTTGCCACTTTCGGCATGAACGCGCTGCGACGGAGTGCCGAGCAGATGCGAAGCCGATTCGCGAATTTTCGCCTGTATGCTAACGAGTACTCAGCGGCGATCCGATCCGGCGATTCGCGATTCGCGATGATCACATTCGCGAATATCTCTGAACTCTCGAGGGCCATGACCATTCCGCTGCCGGTGAAAGGATCAATGAACGAAGCAGCGTCGCCGATTGCGAAGAGATTCTGAGCGGGAACTAGACTCTTGGTGCCGAATCCGTTGATCGAGACCGCAAGCCAGTCGGCCGTCGAAATATTACTGAGCGTGTCGCTCGCTCGCCTGTTTTGGAGTACGACTTTCTCGACGATCTCAGCCGCACCGCCCGCGACCGAGCGTACGACTTCGGAACGGACAAGAAAGCACAAATTGGCGAGGCCGTTCTCAACGTTTGACAGCCCCGCGTAGCCGCCGGGAAAAGAATAGATTTCGCATCCTCCGTCAGCGAGGTCCGCGCCGGTCACATGAGCCTTGAATCCGACAAAAGAAGGTTTCCTCGAATCTGCGAGCGATCGGTGATCGTTCTTTGCCAGCAGCCGAGCTAAGACCCCGGACCTTCCGGTCGCGTCGACGAAAATATCCGCTTCTATTTCGGTTTCCCCGCCATCAGACCGAGTCGTAATTTTCTCAACTCGGCCGTTAGCACATTCAACACTGCTGACGGTTGTTCTCTCGAAAACTTCGACGTTGACCTTTCTTGCTCGTTCGAGAAGTTGATGGTCCATCTCCGCCCGGCTCAAGCTCAGTGCAAAGCCTCCACCGCCGAACCAGCTACTTGGAATTGTGATGCTCTTTCCACCCTTTTCGTAAAACCGTGTTTCGTAGATCCGGTCGCCGTCGGCTGCGAGCATCGCGTCGATAACGCCTAGCCTCTCGAAGTGCCCGAGACATTCCGGTGAGATGAACTCGCCGCAGAGTTTTTGACGCGGAAAACTTTCACGCTCGATCAAAACGGTGTCGAATCCGTTTTCGGCTAGTCGGATCGCAAGACTAGATCCTGCGGGACCGGCGCCGACGATGGCGATCTTTGATTGCGGATTACGGATTGCGGATTGCGGATTGTTCATTGCTGCCTGCGCGTCTATTATAACAACCGTTCTAATAATGTGAGGTGATCGGGCAATCCGTGATCCGCAATCCGCAATCCGCAATGCAAATCATTCCCCTCTCGATCCCGACCCCATTCTATGTCGGCGACGTCAACGTATACCTGATCAAGGAAGATCCGTTGACGCTGATCGATGTCGGGCCGAAGACCCGCGAGGCGTCGGACGCACTCCAGACCAAGCTCGGCGCCCATGGCGTTCGCATCGCGGATATTCGCCGCATTGTGCTGACACACGCTCATGAGGATCATTGCGGACTGGCGAAAGAGGTTCGCGATGAAGCGAAAGACGCGCAAGTTTTCGTGCACGATTGGGAAACGGGCCACCTGTTCGGCCGCCTTGCGCGCGAAGAGCATCGGAAATTGCTCCTGAGGTCTGGTCTTCCGGAAAGCGTACTCGGAGAGATGCGTGAGATGTATGAAGAAGTAAGTCTGCTGACAGACTCGCTTACTGACGGCGAATTCGAATCGCTTGACGATGGAGCGGAGCTGGAATTTGAAAGCGGTTCGATCCGAGTACTGCATACTCCCGGTCACACACCCGGGTCATGTTCGTTCGTGCGAGAAGCGAACCGGACGCTGATCTGCGGCGACTGCGTTCTCAAGCGGATCACCCCGAACCCGATCCTTTCGCCGGATCCGATCGATCCGGAAAGACGCTTTCCATCGCTCGCCGAATATCTGGTTAGCCTCGCGAAACTTCGTGAGTTCCGCCCAACGCTAGCGTACGGCGGGCACGGTGAGCCGGTAACGGATTTCGAAGAGATCTTCAACCGATATGTCCGGGCGATCGATGAGCGGCAACGTGACGTCGTCTCGCGAGTGACATCATCTGGCTTGACCGCATTCGAGCTCGCGGAGAAGCTTTTCCCTAATTCGTTCGATGCGGACGTGCATCGGTTCCTGGCGATCTCGGAAGCGGTCGCGCATTTAGATTATGCAGAGTCCGAAGGAAAGATCGCGGTTGAATTTCGGGATGGTGTTGAGTTCTATCGGAAATAGAATATAGAGATCGAGCAAATTCTACAAAATGCAAAAGCCCGCGCGTAAGCAAGGGCGATACACTCAATACAGTTAACGAGACACTCCCATGCTCAATGAATACGGATCAGGAGGCGCTGTTTGCGCAAGAGCTTAAGGCGTGGTCCCGAGGCAAGAGTCGCAGATACCTTTGGAAGCCCCGGTACGTGCTCGCGGC
Source organism: Pyrinomonadaceae bacterium (assembly GCA_046595575.1). GTDB lineage: Bacteria > Acidobacteriota > Blastocatellia > Pyrinomonadales > Pyrinomonadaceae > OLB17. The sequence continues at coordinate 11,827 of JBKJOR010000014.1, forward strand.
GATAGATTACGTCTTGTACGGTCAGGGCTGGATTCCCTTTGAGACCTGGATGGACACATGGGAAGTTGCTTAATATGGAGTGGTAGGAGCGGGCTTTTGCAACTCAATGTTGAGCATATCGCCCTTGCTTACGCGCGGGCTTTTGCACTTTGTGACTAAACCTTACTTAAGCTATTTCCGGCAACTTTTGCTTGGTAATTCTACCAATCGTTTCAGTGACTTTGTTTAGCGCCTCGAGGCCGGGCAACGCCTGCGCTCGCTGGGTCACGGTTTTGTGCAGCCGCTCAAGTCCATCCTCGCCTCCGAACAGCGTTCTGATCGCATATTCCGTACGATCCTTATGGAGTGAGCCTTGCCCGACCGGACGGTAAAAGGTCTTGATCACAAAACGCGCAAGCTGCTGAGCGGCCTCGCTCTTTTTGAGTTCAAGCTTCGCAACGCTCCAATAAAAATGAGTATGGAAAGACTCTTCGCGGATAATTCCGTTAAGGATCATCGACAGGATCGGATGACCTGCAAGCTCGTCCATACGACGATATGCCTGGGCCGTCGACATCTCGTGGATCGCACCGAATGCCATGTGCGTCGCCGTGAACTTTCGCCCGAGTAAATTTGTAAGCGTCGTAAGAAGGTAGGTATTGAAATTATAGAAACCCGACACCGCGGTGTGGACCTGGTTCTGCCATTTGTCACCCGTCTCAACACCTGCTTCATTCAAAAATCGATTCAAAATCTCACCGTGGATAACTTCTTCATGTCCCCACCGCTCCATAAAGCGTCCGATGTAAGGATCTTTCCCCGTCGGCGTCCGGAGCAGCTCGCGGTGGTACATGTCGGTCAGAGTCTCGACGTCGCGCATATAAAGCAGAACGGGAATGAATCTCTCGTCAAGCGGGTAGTTACGGACTTCGCTCCACGGTATGCTTTCTATCCCCTCTTTCGTGAAGACGGGCTGCTGCCGCTCGTACCAATCATAAACGTCTTTTATTGCTTCGAAAGTCATCTTAGATCCGGCACGGCGTATTCAGCATAGACTTGCCTTGCATTCTTAATTCGCTAAACTAAATGTTCCAGATGCAGGGGTGATCCCGCACCATCGATATTAACCGTATTATGAGTAAGTTGTATCTTTTTCCGGTCATCATTATAACCCTTTTCGCAAGTATCTACGCCCAGGAAACAAGCGAAAAGCACCTCAGGAATATAAAGCAATTATCGTTCGGAGGCGAGAACGCGGAAGCTTATTTCTCGTCGGACGGTAAACAACTGATCTTTCAGTCGAAACGAGACGGCCGCGGCTGTGACCAGATCTACACGATGAACTCGGACGGGTCGAACGTGAAGATGGTGTCCAGCGGCGATGGCCGTACAACTTGCTCCTATTTTTATAAGGATCGAAAGAAGATCCTTTATGGTTCGACGCATCTCGGAAGCAAGGACTGTCCGCCGAACCCGGACTTTTCGAAAGGCTATGTCTGGGCGATCTATCCGACCTACGATATCTTCCAGGCGAACGTCGACGGTTCGAACGCGAAACAGTTGACGGCGACGCCGGGTTATGACGCCGAGGCGACCGTATCGCCGGACGGAAAAAAGATAATTTTCACGTCGACCCGCGACGGCGATCTTGATCTTTACGTTATGGACCGCGATGGCCGGAATGTAAAGCGTCTGACAACCGAGCTCGGATACGACGGAGGTGCATTCTTTTCGCCGAATGGAAAGCAGATCGTCTATCGTTCGTTTCAACCGAAGACAGTGCCCGAGATCGCCAGATACAGAGATCGACTGGCGAATAATCTGATCGAGCCAACGGTGTTCGAAGTATGGGTGATGAATGCCGATGGCAGCGGAAAACGACAGGTCACGAAACTCGGCGCTGCCAGCTTTGCCCCATTCTTTACGCCGGACGGCAAGAAGATAATTTTCTGCACGAACCACTTTGCGAGCGATCCGCGTAAGCGAAACTTCGATCTCGCGCTGATAAATGTCGACGGGTCCGGCCTCGAACGAGTGACCTACAACGAAACATTCGACGGCTTCCCGATGTTCTCGCCCGACGGCAAGAAACTCGTCTTCGCCTCGAACCGCAATGCGGCGAAGTCTGGGGACACGAATGTGTTCATCGCGGATTGGATTTGGTAGGACGGACTGTTTGTCCCTCCCGACTTCGCCAAAGGTCAGTACCGTCCGCGTGAGCGGGGGGTCGACCGTCGATAAGGAATACCGGTAATTTCACATCAGGCGCTGAACCATCCGCTGACGCGGACGGTACTGACTGCCGCTCCAACCTTATGAGACGTATTTTTTTCATCGCTCTACTCTTCGCCTCTCTCGCGTCCGGGACATTCTCACAAACCACTGTCGAGCAAAATCTCCGGAAGCACGTCGAATATCTTGCCTCCGCCAAACTTGAAGGTCGTCGTACGGGAGAAAAAGGCGCGACCGAAGCGGCGAGTTATGTCGCGAACGAATTCAAGAAAAGCCGGCTGAAGCCGGGGCTCAAAACGAGTTTTCTTCAGCCGTTCCCTTACGTCGCGGGTGTGACCCTCGGCATCGACAACTCTCTTCGGATCGTTCCGTCGGACGCGACACGCGAGAACAAGATGGAGATCGGCGTCAACTGGATGCCACTCGGTTATTCGATGAGCGCGGATATTCCTCCGACAGAGGTTGTGTTCGTCCGATTTGGCGTCGTCGCACCAGAGGCGAACTACGACGATTACAAGGATCTCGACGTAAAAGACAAGATCGTGCTGATGTTCGATTCGACGCCGGACGCGGGTAATCCGCACTCCGCATTCGCGCGTTTCAATATTCACACAAAGGCAAACATCGCGAAGGACAAAGGAGCAAAGGCGATCATTCTTATCGCTGCCGACAGCGATTTCAAAAACGACCGCCTCTCGCGTCTGACCTACGACCGCACTCTCGGCGAAACCGCACTTCCCGTTGTCGGGATAATGCGCTCACACGCCGTGGAACTGCTAGGCGCAAAAGACGAGAAGGGTCTGGCAGACATTGAGAAGTCGCCGCCACAGGCAGAAACACGACCGGTAGGGAGTGTGTCCGGAAAGGCTCAACTAAGGGTCAATCTCGTCAAGAAACAGGTAGACGCAAGCAACGTCATCGGCATTCTCGAGGGCAATGATCCGCAACTCAAAAACGAAGCGATCATCATCGGAGCGCACTACGATCATCTCGGGCACGGCGGCTCGGGAAGTCTCGCCGC